>DASVQP010000067.1 GCA_036389135.1 Longimicrobium sp. | reverse complement strand
GGAAAGTCCGCGGGGGCGCCGCTCCACTCCTCCACCAGGCGCCGCTCCGCGTCGTCCAGCAGCGGGAGCCGCGAGAGGGGGAGGTCCGGCTGGGCCGCCACCTCTTCCAGGAGCCGCGTGTAGTGCGCCAGCATCCGCCGGATGGTGGCCGCGTCAAAGAGATCCGCGGCGTACTGCACCCCGCCGGAAAAGCCTTCGCCGCTTTCGGAGAGGAAGAGCGTCAGGTCGAACTTGGTGACCCCCGTCTCGTCGGCCACACGGCTCACCTCCAGCCCCGGAAGGCTGAGCGTGGCCCGTGGCGTGTTCTGCAGGGCAAAGACGGCCTGGAAGATGGGCGAGTGCCCGGAACGGCGCTCGGGCGCCACGGCCTCCACCACCTTTTCGAAGGGGAGCGCCTGGTGCTCGAACGCCTGCAGCGCACCCTCGCGCACCCTCGCCAGCAGCGCGCGGAAGGAGGGATCGCCGGAGAAGCGGGTGCAGAGCGGGAGCATGTTCACGAAGAAGCCCGCCAGCCCCTCCACCTCCGGGCGCGTGCGCCCCGCCACGGGAGTGCCCACCACCACCGCCTCCTGCCCCGAGTACCGGGCCAGGAGGAGCTGGAAGGCGGCCATCAACACCATGAAGGGGGTGGCGTTCTCCCCCTCGCCCAGCGCGCGCAGCGCATCGGCCAGCGCGCGCGGGATCGTCACCCGCTCCTCCGCCCCGCGCGCGCGGGTGCCGGCCTGCGGGCGGGGCCGGTCCGTGGGAAGCTCCAGTACGGCGGGGGCGTCGTGCAGCTGCCCGCGCCAGAAGGCCAGCTCGCGCTCCAGCCGCTCGCCCGAGAGCCGCGAGCGCTGCCAGGCGGCGAAGTCCGCGTAGCCCACCTCCGGCTCGGCCAGGGGCGAAGGCTCGCCCAGGCAGAAGGCGGCGTAGAGCGCGCCCAGGTCGCTCGCCAGCACCCCCGTGCTCCACCCGTCGCTGGCGATGTGGTGCACCACCAGGAGCAGGGTGTGGTCTTCCGGGCCGGAGCGCAGCAGCCGCGCGCGGAAGACGGGGCCGCGCTCCAGGTCGAAGGGCTCCAGGGAGTGCTCCCGCACCCAGGCCGCCGCGTCGGAGGCGTCGTCCACGGGGAGCGGCACGGGCCCGGCGGGGTGCACCCGCTGCACGGGCCCGTCGGCCCCCGCCGCGAAGGTGGTGCGCAGCGGCTCGTGCCGCCGCACGATCTCCTCCAGCGCGAGCCCCAGGGCATCCACGTCCAGCCGCCCGCGCAGGCGCAGCGCCAGCGGCATGTTGTAGGTGGCGCCGCCGGGCTCCATCTGCTCCACGAACCAGAGCCGCTCCTGCGCGAA
Source organism: Longimicrobium sp. (assembly GCA_036389135.1). NCBI lineage: Bacteria > Pseudomonadati > Gemmatimonadota > Longimicrobiia > Longimicrobiales > Longimicrobiaceae > Longimicrobium > Longimicrobium sp. The sequence goes on along the minus strand of DASVQP010000067.1, from coordinate 198 downwards.
CGAGAGGGGGAGCGGCCCGTCGCGCTCCACCCGCGCGATCGGCTCCTCCTCCTCCTCGCCGCTCCGGGTGAGCCCGCGCGCGACCTCGGCCAGCGTGGCCCCCTCGAACAGCGTGCGCAGCGGCAGCTCGCGCCCCATCCCCGCCCGCACGCGCGCCACCACCCGCGTGGCCAGCAGCGAGTGGCCGCCCAGGTCGAA
>DASVQP010000066.1 GCA_036389135.1 Longimicrobium sp. | reverse complement strand
CCGGGAGATGAGAACTCGGGGAGTCCCCGATCCGCTTGCCCGGGCCGCCGCCAAGCACACGCGAAGCTGGTGGAGGATGTCCCGCCACGGCGCGCTCCAAACTGCCCTGCCGGGCAAGCACTTCGAGCAGATGGGCTTGGTCCGGCTTCAACCACACTGACCTCAACTTTCCGAACCGCCGGATGCGGACCCGCATGTCCGGTGGTGTGGGAGGGGTGCAGCCGGGATCACCGGCTGCCCCCTATCCCGATTCATCCCGGGCATCCTGAAAGCGATCTCACACAGAGACGCGGAGATAAACGGAAAGGCGCGGAGAATTACCTTTATCCGTTCTTGCCGTACCCTCTGTGTCTCCGTGTGAGGCCGCGTCTGAGCACAGCGGGGAATGGAACTTGCTTTCGCTCGCCGCTCGAAGACCGGCAATGCACCGCACACATGGAACGCCCGGAGGAAGCGCAAAGTGGCCCTGAATCGCAATACGACGCGCGCCCTGCAGCGGCAGATCGACCTGACCACGGCCGTCTGCCAGGAGCGGCTGCTCGCGACGCATGTCCGCCACGTGCTCGCCCTCGTCGACCTCGTGTCGCCGGACGTCCAGTTCGACTCCGCGCTCGACATCTACTCGCGCATCCTGCGCCTCTCGCCCGAGCAGGCCCGCAACGTGGGGAGCCGCGCGCTCGCCTCGCTGGGGCACCGGGGCGGCCTCCACGAGGCGGAAGACCCCAGCGTGGAGCTGATGGAGGACGACGCGGCCGACCGCGAGGACGCGCGCGCCGCGGCGGCCGCGGGCGCGGCGGGAGGGCGCTTCGACGCCATCTTCGGCCGCGTGCGCCGCCGCATCCGCGGGCGCGTGCACGACAAGCTGCGCGACCGGATCAACCTGGCCACCGCCCGGGCCGAAGACTCGCTCTTCAACACGCACGTGGAGAACGCGCTGATCTTCGCCCGCGCGCTCTCGGACGAGGTGCCGCTCCACGAGTCGGTGGACCTGTACCTGGAGATCATGGCCGTTCCCGAGGGCTACTCGGACGTGGTGTTCAACCGGGCCCTGCGGACGGTGGCGGACGACGCGCTTCCCCCGCTCGCGCCCGCGCGCGCAGTGGGCGCCGCGGGGCAACAGCCCTCCGTGGAGCCGCCGCTGGCGACGGCGTAGGCGGGCGGACGGCGGGGGGATGGCGCCCCCGCGACGTGGACGGTGTGGGACGGAGGGCACCGAACCTGCATGGGCCGGGGCCGGGTAAACGGGGGGCGCAAAAGGGGAGGGGACGGGGTGAGCTGGAGCGCAACCATCTGGGCGGGATTCGTGGCGAGCGTCCTGGCGGCGTGCGTCTTCTGGCTTTTCCGGACGTTCAACCTCACCCTGTTCAGCCCGACCACGCAGATCGGCTGCCTCTTCAGCGAGGAGCCGAAGGTGCCGGTCACGGAAACGGTGGGGCTCGTGCTGTACCTGGGGCTCGGGATGACGGTGGTGGCGGCGGGTTATGGCGCACTGATCCGCCTGCTGGGCGGCTCCGGGTGGGACGCGGGTGTGGTGGTGGGGGCGGTGCACGGCGCGCTCACGGTGGCCGCGCTCCCCCTGCTGGGCAGGGCCAGCCGGTGCGTGCGCAAGGGACGCATTCCGCACCCCGGCACGATGGGACTGAAGTGGGGGACCTCGACGCCGGCGGTGGTGGTTTTGGGGCACATGGTGTACGGGGGCGTCCTGGGAGCGGTGCTGGCGGGCTTCGCGACGGTGAACCCCTAGCCCAAGGAGGTGCCGGAGCTCTCGCGGATACCAATCGGTGAAGGGTGGTGGCGGGGCGCGCGCACGGTGCGCGCGGTGTGTAGTGTGAGGGCGTATGGATGGGCTCCCCGCGGGCGTCTGCCCCGGAAGGAGTTCGGTAACCTGGTTCGGAGAGGACGCGATGAAACGTTTGGTGACATCCGCGCTGGCGGCTGCGGCCCTGGCGGCGGGTACGGTGGGAGACGTACAGGCGCAGGACATGATGGGGCGGCGCGCCAGCCAGTTCGACCTGGGGATCTACGGCGGCGGCGCGTACACGACCGACTGGTTCACCACCCCGGAGCAGGGGGACGAGGAAGAGGGCTGGACCCCCGGGTTCTCCAGCATCTTCGGCGGTCTGGCGAA
>DASVQP010000065.1 GCA_036389135.1 Longimicrobium sp. | reverse complement strand
AGTGCCAAGTGCCAAGTGCCAAGTGCCAAGTGCCAAGTGCCAAGTGCCAAGTGCCAAGTGCCAAGTGCCAAGTGCCAAGTGCCAAGTGCCAAGTGCCAAGTGCCAAGTGCCGCCCCCCTTCTGTCATCCTGAGCGACGCGCTTTTCGGCCTCGCCTCCGCTGCGAACTTCGGCGCGGAGCGAAGGATCTACTGCGCGTGCCGAGGGGTCCGTCGTGTCGCGCTGCCCTCTTGCCTCGCCGGCTAGATCCTTCGCTCGCCGCAGGAGTACTGCGCGCGGCGTCCGCGGGGCGGCTCTCTCAGGATGACACAATGGGGTGGCGCCTGGGATCACGCACTCAGGACTTAGCACTTAGCACTTAGCACTTAGCACTTAGCACTTAGGACTTAGGACTCATCCGCCCCAGCCAGCTGGCGCAGCAGCCGGTAGAGGAACTCGCCGGCCTCGTAGAACGACTCCACGCCGATGCGCTCGTCGGGGGCGTGGGCGCGGGCGTCGGTGACGTCCAGGAAGAGGCCGGAGACGCCGTACATAGGGATGCCCGCGCGGCGGAAGTGCTGGCTGTCGGTGGCGCCGATGGTCATTACCGGGAGGACGGGGACGCCCGGCCACAGCTCCGCGGTCACGCGCTCCACCGCTCCCACGATCCCCGGCGTGAGAGGCGACGGCGGGGCGGTGCGCGGCGTGGTCAGCGGCGTCACCGTGATCAGCGGGTCGTCGAGGACGGCGCGGATCGCCTCCACCACGTCGTCCGGGTTCTCGCCGGGGAGGATGCGGCAGTCGACGGTGGCGCGCGCGAAGAGGGGGAGGGCGTTGTCCGCCTCGCCGGCCTCTAGTCTCGTGGGGACGCAGGTGGTGCTCATAAGCGCCGCGTGGTACGGGTTCGCGGCCAGCCGGCGGGCGGCATCGAGGTCCCCCGCGGCGGCGGCGCGCATGTCGTCGTTGCCGCTGATGTCGCCCATGCGCGCAAAGAACACCTGCACCGCCTCCGTCATACGCAGCGGAAAGCGGTGCTCGGAGAGGCGCGCGATCCCCGCGGCCAGGCGGTGGATGGGGTTGTCGGCGGCGGGAAGGGCACTGTGGCCGCCGCGCCCCGCCACCTCCAGCCGCAGCGGGAGCGGAAGCTTCTCGGCAACCTGGATCTGGTTGGACGCGCGGCGCCCGCCCTCGATGCGCCCGTAGCCGCCCTCGTTCAGCCCGAACCCGGCGTCCACCAGGCCGCGGTGATGCTCCACCAGCCAGGCGGCGCCGTTGTGCTCCCCGCCCTCCTCGTCGGCCGTGAGCGCGACGACGAGGTCGCGGTCGGGGACGAAGCCCTCGCGGCGCATGCGGACGAGCGCGGCGAGCCAGAGCGCGCACATCGCCTTGTCGTCCAGCGTGCCGCGCCCGTAGAACCAGCCGTCTTCCTCAGTCAGATGAAAGGGCGGGACGGTCCAGTCCTCCGGCCGCGCGTCCACCACGTCCAGGTGCGCCAGGAGGAGGATCGGCGCATGGCCGCCGCTGCCACGCAGGCGCGCCACCAGGTTGTGCTTGCGCGGGTCGGGCCCCAGCACGGACACGTCGTCCGCGGGGAAGCCGCCCGCCCGCAGCCACCCCGCGGCGGCCCAGGCGGCGTCCGTGGTGCCGTGCTCGGGGGAGGTATCGATCTCGACGAGCGCGCGAAAAATCTCCCGCGCCTGCTCGCGTTCGTCCGGTGGGTGTCCGTCCATGATCTCCATCGTGGAAGCCAGCCGTGTGCCTTTTGAGCGATGCTGTTCCATCCGCCCCTGCTCAAAACGCGCCCGCTCACATACATTACCCGCACAAACAACCCGCAGTCGGAAACAGCTCCCCTATCCGAGGTGCAGATGATCCTGGCCTGGCCTTCGCGTGCCGCGCTCCTGCTCGGCCTTGCGCTCCCGCTCGCCGCGTGCGACACGCCGCTCTCCCCGCACTCCGTAATCGCGCCGCGGCTGGCGACGGTGCCGGCGCAGGGCACGGCATCGACGCTGGACGTGGCAAGCTGGAACATCGAGTGGTTCGGCAGCACGGGCAACGGACCCGCCGACGAGGCGCTGCAGCTCTCGAACGCGCGCGACATCATCTCCGGCGCGGACATGGACGTGTGGGGCGTGGCCGAGATCGTGGACCAGGCCCACTGGAACAGCCTGGAATCGCAGCTCACCGGCTACACCGGCCTGCTGGCGGGCGAGTCCGGCGTCACCGGCGGCTCCACGTACTACGGCTCCACCGAGCAGAAGGTGGGGCTCCTCTACAAGTCGTCGATGGCAACGCTGCTCGGCGCAAAGATCATCCTGACCGCGTACGACACCGACTTCGCCGGGCGCCCGCCGCTGGAGGTGACTCTGCGCATGACGCTGAACGGCGTCACCGAGGACGTGGTCTTCATCGTCCTGCACGCCAAGGCCTTCAACGACGACGCCAGCTGGCAGCGACGCGCCAACGCGTCGGCCGCGCTGAAGTCGTACCTGGACGCCACCTATCCCACGCAAAAGGTGTTCGTGGTCGGCGACTTCAACGACGACGTGGACACCTCCATCACCGCCGGGAAGGCGTCGCCATACAAGAACTTCGTGGACGACGCGGCGCGCTACTCCTTCCCCACCAAGGCGCTCTCCGATGCGGGGGCCACGTCGACCACGTCGTACACGGACATGATCGACCACCACCTGGTGACCAACGAGGCGAGCGCAACCTATGTAGCCGGCTCCGTCCAGGTGTACCGCGTGGATTCGTACGTCGCCAACTACGACGCCAGCACCAGCGACCACTACCCGGTGCTCTCCCGCTACACGTTCGGCGGCGGCGGCACCACCACGCCATCGGTGCGCGTCACGGCGCCCAACGGTGGCGAGTCGTACACGGCCGGAAGCAGCCAGACGATCACCTGGACTTCCGCGGCGGTGTCGAACGTGAAGCTGGAGTACACGCTGGACGGCACCGCCTGGACGCAGATCACCGCCAGCACCCCCGCCGCGGCCGGCAGCTTCGGCTGGACCGTGCCCTCCACCGCCAGCACCGCCGCAAAGGTGCGCATCTCTGACGCCAGCGCCGCGACGCTGAGCGACGCGAGCGACGGCGCCTTCACCATCACCACGACGACGGCGACTCCGGCGAAGGTGATCATCAACGAGATCATGGCGAACGAGCCGGGGAGCAACGTCGCGGGCGAGTTCGTGGAGCTGGTGAACGTGGGCGGGACGTCGATCGGCATCGGCGGCTGGACGATCTCGGACGGCGGCGGCGTGCGCCACACCTTTGCGTCGGGCACCACGCTCGGGGCCGGCAAGGCGATCGTGGTGTACGGCGGGTCGGGGAGCATCCCGGCGGGGCTCACCAACGCCGTGGCCGCATCGACCGGCGCGCTGAACCTGGCCAACGGCGGCGACCAGGTGATCGTCAGGAACGGCACGACGACCATCAACAGCTTCACCTACCCCTCGTCGCTCTCGGGCACGGATGGGGTGTCGATGAACCGCAGCCCGGACACTTCGGCCACGGGCGGCTTCGTGCTGCACACCGCGGTTTCGTCGCTGGCGTCTTCGGGCGGGAAGCGGGCGAACGGGACGGCGTACTGAGCGACGCCGGGCGATGAACACCGGGGGCTAAAGCCCCCGGCTGGAACGACGGGAAGCCGGCTGAAGCCGGCTCGAGAAACGCGGCATTCGACCCAGAGTCCGCGGAGGCGGACTTTGTGTGGTTCCAGCGGCCTTCATTCGCTCCAGGTACGGCGATGGGTATGGGGCCCCGGCACGCGCGCGTAAAGCGTGTGCCGGGGCCCGTTTCGTCGTGGCGGCGAATCCCTCCACCCGCCTCCGCCGTACCGCATGCAGAGCCCGCGTGCGCGTCCGGGTCCGTTGCGTGCACAGAGGCAGTGAACGCACTCACGCACTAACGCACTCACGCACTTATCTCCATGGCCAACCCCTTCCGCGATCTCTTCTTCCCCGGCGGCAACGCGGAACAGCTGGTGGAAGCGCTGGTCCCCCGCCGCACCTTTGCGGATGTGGTGCTGCCGCCGGCCACCCGGCGGGCGCTGGACAACGCGCTGGTGCAGATCCGCAAGCACGACGTGATCTTTGGGGACTGGGGGCTGGGGGAGCGGCACGCCACGGGGCTGGCGCTGGCCTTCAACTTCGCCGGGCCGCCAGGGACTGGGAAGACGATCTGCGCCGAGGCGGTGGCGCATGCGCTGGGGAAGCGCCTCCTCGTGGTGCGCTACGCCGAGCTGGAGAGCCAGTGGGCGGGCGCCACGGCCAAGAACGTCGCCGCCGTCTTCGCATCCGCGCGCGAGCAGGACGCGGTGCTCTTCTTCGACGAGGCGGATGCCATCGCGGGGCGCCGCTTCACCTCGGTGGACCAGGGGTACCAGCGCGAGGCCAACGCCGTCGTCAACGTCCTGCTGCGCGAGCTGGAGGAGTTCCCCGGCGTGGTGATCTTTGCGACGAACCTCGCCGCCAACTTCGACCCGGCGTTCGAGCGGCGCATCCGCACGCACATCCTCTTCGAGATGCCGGGGGCGGAGGAGCGCGAGCGGATCTGGCGCGCGCAGATCCACGCCCGAAAGACGCCGCTGGCCGACGACGTGGACTTCCAGGCGCTCGCCAACCTGTACCCCGCCAGCGGCGGCGACATCAAGAACGCCGTCCTCAAGGGCGCGCAGATGGCCATCGGCGAGCCCGGACCCGACACGGAGAAGCAGATCGCCCAGCGGCACTTCGCGGAGGCGATGCAGGAGGTGGTCGCGGCCAAGCGGGTGATGGAGCAGTCGCTCTTCACCGACCCCGCCATGGCAGCGATGGCCGGCAGCGCCCTCACCGCATCGGACGGCGTGCGCGACGAGGTGGACGCGCTGGCGGTGCGCCTGGTGGAGGTGGAGGACGCCGTCGTCCCCGTGAGCGAGTCGCTGCGCCGCGTGGAAGCGTCGCAGGCGGAGACGCGGCGCCGGCTGGATGAGGTGCACGCCGCCCTGGCCGCCCAGCGCGAGTCCACCGAGGAGTCGCTCCGCCAGACGGGCGTCGTCCTCGGGGGCCGGCTGCGCACCCTCTTCTGGGTCTCTGGCAGCGCCCTCGCCGCCGCGGTCGCGGCGCTGGCCGCCGCGCTCTGGTAGGCGCGGTTCAGATCCCGGCCGGCACCCCCACGATCTCGACCGCGGGGATCTTGCCGGCGGGGGTGGGGGCGGGGCGCGCCAGGTAGCGGCCGTGCACCCAGCCGCGCAGCCCGTCGCGGCCCTCGATGCTGTCCAGCACGTCCACCCGGCGCCAGGCGTCGCTCTCCTCCCGCACCTCCACGCGCGTCCCGGCCGGGAGCGCGGCGACGAGCGGCTGCTGTGAGCCGGGTCCCTGGCGCAGGTTCAGCGCCTCGCTGGCGATCAAGACGTCCCGCGGCTTTTCGTAGGACGCCAGGTAGCGGCCGTGCACCCAGCCGCGCAGCTCGTCGCGGCCGTGGACGCTGTCCTGCACGACGACGCGGCGCCAGCTCCCGCTCTCCTCTACGACTTCCACGCGGGTCCCCATCGGGAGCGCCTCCACGAGCGGATGCTTCGAGCCGGGGCCCCCGCGCAGGTTGAGCTCCTCGGTGGTGACGAAGGAGTCGGGCTGTTCATCGCGCCCGCCCATCACCTTCTTGCGGAAGGCCGCCATCGGGAAGCACGGCCCCGGGTCCTGCTTGCGGCCGGGGGAGATGTCTTCGTGGCCGATCACGTCCTTGATGCCGTAGGTGCGCACGAGAAGCCTGGAAAGCTCCATCGCGGCGTCGAGCTGCTTGGGCGTGTACTCGTGCCAGCCGCGCGGCGTCTCCTCGTTCTTGTGCAGCGCCTCGCGCACTTCCGCATCCGGGTATGCGCCGCCGAAACAGGAGATCCACTTCCCGTTGGCACCCCGCTTCATCCACCCGGCGTTGTCCAGCTCGATCCCCAGCGAGTAGGCGTTCAGCCCCACGACTCCCTCCCACTTGCTCTTGCCGGCGTGCCACGCCGCGCGGTCAAAGGGCACCATCTGCGTGATCGCCCCATCGCGCCCGATGACGATGTGCGCCGACGCCTTCGCCTTCAGGGTCGCCAGGAAGCTGATCGACTCGCGCGCATTGCGCCCCGCGGTGTAGTGGATCACCAGGTACCGCGGATCCAGCTTCTTGCTCACGTTCGGCGAGCTGACGAACGGGTACGGTGTGCCGTCGTCTTTGACCAGACGGTGGTTGACGATTTTCATGGGGGCCGGTGTGCGGGAGGAAAGCAGGCCGTTGCGGAGAAATCGGCCGAGGAGGGATACAGATAGATGCCGCGCTGGCCGCTGAAACGCAACGTGCACGAAAGGGGCTCAACCGCGGAGGAGGCGATCCGGGGTATCTCGTGAGATCCGCCAGCTCCTTCTCGGCCTGACGATCTTCCCGCATGCCCTACTACCCCAACCAGCACCAGCGCCGCTCCATCCGCTTGCGCGAGTATGACTACAGCATGCCCGGCGCATACTTCGTCACCCTCTGCGTCGCGGGGCGACGGTGCTCCCTTGCCGAAATCGTCGAAGGTGAGGTGCGGCTGACCGCATCGGGTGAAATCGTCGCGGATTGCTGGGCCTCTCTGCCCATCCGCTTCGCCGGGATTCGGCTCGACACCTCGGTTGTCATGCCGAACCACTTCCACGCAACGATCTTTATGGTAGGGGCGCGATTTATCGCGCCCACCGCCTGTCCGACCGAGGGACCTGCTCTATCCGTCGATGTGCCAACGGGTGGTGCATCCGAGCCGGATACAGGCCACCAGCACGCCTCTGGGGAGGGCGCGATAAATCGCGCCCCTACGGAGGCATCGCCACACGTCCATAGGGCGGTGACGTGGGGGGAGGTGGTGCGGACCTTCAGGGCGGCGTCGGCGATCAGGATCCGGAGGGAGGCCGATTCGGGGTTCGCATGGCAGCGCAACTACTTCGAGAGGGTGCTGCGGGATGACGACAGGGTGGGGCGGGCGAGGAGGTACGTGGCGGAGAACCCGGGGCAGTGGGCGGATGATGAGGAGCGGTGACCACGCCCGCGTGTTCCACCCATGGCATCCTTTCTGCGCCCCGTGGCACGTCCCGCGGGGCCTGTGCGGCCCGGCGGTGCAACACGATGGGACCTCCACGACGGTGGCGAACATGTACACGGCACGAGAAGAAAACGACCGGCGTGATGCCCCGCGAGGCGACCGCCCCTACGGACGGCGGATCGACTGCTGCGCGGAAGAGAGCACGCGCAACGTGGCCGCCACACCGGCGCGCGGCGGCGGCCGGCCCGCCCCGGAAGCATGGGCCGCACACGACTCGCGCAGCTGAGCCCACTCACCCGTCCTGACCGTCTAGCTTAATGGCTGAAGCCCAACTCCAGGCCGCGGCCGTGGACCCGGACCAGCTCCGGGTCTCGCGGTTGCGCGCCGTTCGCGGCCCCAACTTCTGGCGCCTCGCCCCCGTCATCGCCTGCGACGTGCGGCTCGGGACACTGGAGGACGTACCCTCCAGCCAGTTCCCCGGCTTCAGCGAGCGGCTGGTGGCGGCCCTTCCCACGCTGCGCGAGCACCCGTGCTCGCGCGGCACCGAGGGCGGCTTCGTGGCGCGCCTGGAAGAGGGTACCCACCTCCCCCACATCCTGGAGCACGTGTCGCTCGAGCTGCAGACGCTCGCCGGCTCCGACGTGTCGTTCGGGCGCGTGGTGGCCTCGGGCGACGAGGGGGTGTGGTGGCTGATCGTGGCGTACGAGGAGGAGGACGTGGGGCTCCAGTCCGTGCGCGAAGCCGTGCGGCTGGTGAAGGCGTGCATGACCGGCGACGAGATCGACGTGGAGGAGATGATCGAGGACCTCCACGACCTGCTGGAGAGCGTGCGCCTGGGGCCCTCGACGGCCGCGATCGTGGAGGAGGCGCGCCGGCGCGGCATCCCGGTGCGGCGCCTCAACTCGTACTCGCTGGTGCAGCTGGGGCTGGGGAAGAACCTGCGCCGCGTGCAGGCCGCCATGTCGGACTACACCAGCGCCATCGCCGTGGAGATCGCGCAGGACAAGGACGACACGCGGCGCGTGCTGGGCAACATCGGCCTCCCTGTGCCGCAGGGCGGGATCGCGAGCAGCGTGGAGCGCGCCATCGAGCTGGCGGAGGAGATCGGCTACCCGCTGATCCTGAAGCCGCTCGACGCATCGCACGGCCGCGGCATCAGCGGCCGTCTGGACGACCACGACGCGCTGCGCCGCGCCTGGGAGGCCAACAAGGACATGGGGCGCAGGATGGTGATCGAGCGCTTCGTGACCGGCCGCGACCACCGCGTGCTGGTGGTGGACGGCAAGCTGGCGGCGGTGGCCGAGCGCGTCCCCGCCCACGTGATCGGCGACGGAACGCACACTGTGCGCGAGCTGATCCGCAAGGCAAACGAGGACCCGCGCCGCGGCCGGGGGCACACCAAGATCCTCACCCACCTCCCGGACGACCGGCTCACGGACGCGTACCTGGAGAAGAGCGGGCTGAGCGTGGACCACGTGCCCGCCGCGGGGGAGCAGGTGCTGCTGCGCGCCACGGCGAACCTCTCCACCGGCGGCACCTCGGTGGACCGGACGGACGAGATGCACCCCGACAACGTTACGGCGTGCGAGATGGCCGCGGGGATCGTGGGGCTGGACATCGCGGGGATCGACGTGCTGTCGCCGGACATCTCGGTGCCTTTCCGCGAGAACGGGGCGGTGATCATCGAGGTCAACGCCGCGCCGGGGCTGCGCATGCACTCGCACCCCAGCGAGGGGACGCCGCGCAACGTGGGCGCGCCCATCATCGACATGCTGTACCCGCCGGGGACGCCGTTCACCATCCCCGTGATCGCCATCACCGGGACGAACGGGAAGACGACGACCACGCGCCTCACCGCGCACCTCTTCCGCCAGACGGGGAAGACGGTCGGCTTCACGACGACGGACGGCGTGTACCTGCAGAACCGGCAGGTGATGGAGGGGGACATGACGGGCCCCTTCTCGGCCAACATCATCCTCAGCAACCCAACCGTGGAGGTGGCGGTGCTGGAGACGGCGCGCGGCGGGCTGCTGCGCGCGGGGCTGGGCTTCGACGAGGCGGACGTGGGCGTGGTCCTCAACGTCTCGGCCGACCACCTGGGGCTGCGCGGCATCAACACGGTGGAGCAGCTGGCCGAGGTGAAGGCGGTGATCGCGGCGGTGGTGAAGCGCGAGGGGCACGCGGTGCTCAACGCGGACGAGCCGCTCGTCTACGCCATGCGCGACAAGACGGGGGCGGACATCGTCCTCTTCTCCACCGCGCAGCCGGGGGAGAACCGGAAGTTCGAGGACCACATCACGCGCGGCGGCATCGGGGTGCGCATCGAGGACAGCGAGTTCGTGATCCGGCGCGGGCGGCTGCGCATCCCCATCGCGCGCATCACCGAGGTGCCGCTGATGGTGGGCGGGGCCGCGCGCTTCCAGCAGGGCAACATCCTGGCGGCCATCGCCACGGCGTACGTGCAGGGGGTGCGGTACGACACGATCCGCGCGGGGCTGCTGTCGTTCTTCCCCTCGCCGTCCATGACGCCGGGGCGGCTCAACATCATTCGCGTGGGCGAGGCGCGCGTGCTGGTGGACTACGCGCACAACGCCGCGGCTCTCGAAGGGTTGATGGAGATGGTGGCCAACATCCCGGCCCGCCGCCGCATCGGCCTGATCACCGCCCCCGGCGACCGCCGCGACGAGGACATCCGCGCCGTGGGCCGCATCTGCGCCACGCTGGACATGGCGGTCGTCAAGGAAGACCAGAACCCGCGCGGCCGCGGCAACCTGGAGATCACCGGCCTGATCGTCGACGGCCTGCGCGAGGGCGGCATGCCCGCCGACAACATCGAGCAGATCGTGGACGAAATGGAAGCCCTGGAGCGCGGCCTGGGGATGCTGGAGAAGGATGACCTGATGGTGGTTCTGGCCGACGACGTGCCGGGCGTTCTGGCGGCGGTGCAGGCCCGGGTCGGCGAGCCGGCGGCGGCGTGATGAGGGGGTCGGAGCGGGGGCTGGCGGCGGTGGGTGGGGGAATGGGGAATGGGGAATGGGGAATGGGTGAACTGCCCGCCGTGCCGGGTTTCGCGGCGGAAGGCGCGCTCCGGAGCCGGGCGCGCGCGTGCCTGGCCTCCGGCCACGGATCCCTACCCCTGTACGCTTTCCCCTGCTTCCCGCGATTCCCCATTCCCCATTCCCCATTCCCCTGTCTCCTGCGATTCCCCATTCCCCATTCCCCATTCCCGGCAGTTCCGTGACCCGCCCGGACCCCTACGCCGAGATCCGCCTGGTCTCGCTCCGCTCGCTGCGCGGCGCCAACTTCTGGTCCACGCGACCCATCACGCGGCTGGACGTGGCGGTAGGCGAGTACGACGAGATCTCCTCCGCCGAGGTCCCCGGCTTCACCGACGCGCTGGTGAAGGCGCTCCCCGGCCTCCGCGAGCACCGCTGCAGCATCGGCGAGCGCGGCGGCTTCATCACGCGCCTGCGCCGGGGGACGTACGCGCCGCACATCGCCGAGCACGTGGGGCTGGAGCTGCAGACGATGGTGGGGCACGACGTCGGCTTCGGCCGCGCCCGCGGCGGCGACCGCGAGGGGGAGTACACCGTCGTCTTCGAGCACTTCCATGCCGAGGTCGGCACGCGCTCCGCCGCCCTGGCGCTGGAGGTGGTGCAGCGCGCCTTCGCCGGAGAGCTGGAGACGGTGGACTACGCCGTGGCCGAGCTGGAGTCGCTCAAGGCCACCCCGGACGTCCCCGCGCTCCACCAGAAGGTGCTCTGTGGCATAACCGGCGGCGACGGCCGCGCCGAGGTGCGCGACGAGCTGGCCCGCCGCGGCATCGGCGGCGACGAGCTGGTGGTGGACGTGGCGCCCTCGTATCTCCTCAACGCCGGGCTCCCCTACAGCCGCTCCGACGTGGCCATCGTTCTGGACGCGGACCCGGTGGATGTGCCGGAGCGCTACCGCGACGAGGAGCGCGCGCGGCAGCTCGTCTCCGTTCTGGCGGACGGCGTGCGGCGCGGCGGAGTGCTGGTTTGCCCCGTGGAGGAGTGGGAGGTGCAGGACCGCGCCCGCGATGCTGGATGCCTGGTGGCCGTCTTCACCACCCGCGACCGGGTGCGGGCGCGCGACACGCGCGTAGCCCACTCCGTAGCGCTGGTGCGCGACGGCCGCATCGTGATCGACATGGGCGGCGAGACGATGGACGACGGCGAGCTCCTTCCCGACGTGCCCGTGGCGGCGCAGGTGGCGGCGGCGCTGGCCGCGCGCTCGCTGCGGCAGCTCAATGGGGAAAGCTGATGTCGGCTGAGGTCGGGGAAGCGAACGAAAGCGAGCAGGCGGACATCCCAACGCGCCGGCGCACGGACCGCCACACGGGCGTCCTGGTGCTGATCGGCGGCGCGTGCGATCCCGAGGGGGCGGCGTTCAGGTCGTTCATCGAGCTGTGCCGCGCGCGCGGCGGGGGCGGCAAGATCGTGGGCCTCACCACCGCCTCGCACGAGCCGGTGGAGTCCGCCAACGACTGGATCCGCGCCTTCGCCACCGCCGGCGTGCGCGACGTCGCCATCCCCATCGTCGACTCCCGCGACCGCGCGCAGGACCGCGCCGTCGCGCGCATGATCGCCGAGGCCGACGGCGTCTTCCTGGGCGGCGGCGACCAGGTGCACCTGGTGACGACGCTGGCCGGCTCGCGCGTGGGCCACGCCATCAGCGACCTGTACGGCTGCGGCGGCGTCATCTGCGGCACCAGCGCCGGCGCCGCCGCCCTCACCGAGACCATCCTCGCCGGCGGCGAGCCGGACGAGTACGGCCAGATGCAGCAGCTGCACCTGGGCCCCGGCTTCGGCCTGCTGGGCTTCCGCGCCGTCATCGACACGCACTTCACGCAGCGCCGCCGCCTTCAGCGCCTCTTCATGGTAATAGCCCGCAACGCCGAGCTCATGGGCCTGGGCATCGACGAGGACACGGGCATCATAATCCGCGGGCACCTGGGCGAAGTCGTCGGCCGCGGCTCCGTCACCTTTGTCGACGGCCGCGGCGTGCGCTTCGACAACGCCGACGCGTGCATGGAGGGCGTCCCCCTCACGCTCAGCTACCTGCGCGTGGGCATCGTCGGCGCCGGCTACACCTTCAACCTCCGCGAGCGCGAGCTGGAGACCCTCCTCGAAGCCCGCACCGCCAACACCGCCACCGAGGTGCTGCGGGGGGACGGGGCGGCGGGGTAGCTATTTGGCTCACACTCTTCGTAGTAAGCGCGTCCGCGCTGTTGGAATTGACCCTATAAGGATTATCGCGTACTTTGTGTCGGGGCGATCTCAAGGCCACTGGAATTCCTCAACACCACCATGGAGGGTATGATGTCTTATCCATTAAGCGATCGCGAGAAGGAGTTGATGCTCGCGCACGACAAGCAGTATCAGGAAAGTCTGGAGAACGGGCGTAACGGTGAGTACTACTCAACAACCGGAGGGCAAGGCTGGTTCGAGAGTACGGAGAAGTACCAAGCGAGGCAGCTTGCGTACAAGCGTGGTCAGACCGAACGAGTCATGAGCGGAAAGCCAAAGCACAAGGGCGGATGATTCAGCCGCTACTAGAGGCTATCGCTCCACAAGACAGTGACCATGCGGTCCTGTACAGAGCGGCACCAGAGTGGGGCGCTATTTTGTTCCATGGAGAAGAGACGGTCTTGATGATCGCGGCAGAAGATTCCCCTTGTGCCGTCTGCAACCCAAGGTACGCCTCACTAAGTGCTGAGCAATTATGCCTGCACGAGCGTGTGGCACTACACGCCTGATGAGTGGCACTACACGCCTGATCAGCGTTCTCTCCCGAACCCGCAAGTGTAGCAGGCATTTTCCCATCCCCCATCGATGAGAGCCAAAATGTTACTGGGACGATTCTCGGTTAGAGAGTTCTACCACTTCACTGACACCCGAAATCTCCCTTCTATACGTCAGCACGGGCTGCTATCGTGGGCGGAACTACAGCAGCGGGGTATCCAATCCGTAGCTCCGGGTGGAAACGATTGGAGCCACGATGCAGATCATCGCGTGGGGTTGGATGAGTACGTGCATCTCTGCCTGATGAAAGAGCACCCAATGGAGTACCGTGCGCGGGAGGACGGAAGGATCGAGTCGAGCGTGTTCCTGCGAATCGCGGCGGAAGTACTCCACACACCTGGCGTTCTCTTCACTGCGGATGTATCGAACAAGAGTGGTGTGGAAACCCTAAGCCTTTCGGAAGCGCTGGAACAACTTGATCTTGAAGCGGTGTATACCCGACTTGACTGGAGCGATCCTGTGGTCAAGGAGCGCCGTCTCGTCGCGAGGAAGTACGAGATCCTGGTACCGACGCTGGTGCCTTCGCAAATGATCAGCGGCTATGACTAATCGCCCCGTTTTTGTGCCGACCCGGCAAGCGTTTCCGCTCGTAGTTGAGCGCTCGGTGCCGTTTCGGTGGAATGCTGGATTCTCCATTTCCCAGAAGCGGAAGAACGTTGCCGCCTTGCATTCGGCTGCTCGCTCCGCTGGGATTGGACACTTACTGGAGGTTTCGACTAAGTCAGAGGAGGACATTGGCTGTGATCTGTCGGCTTTCAATTTACATGTTGGCGTTGGCCCAGGTTGGACTGCACCAATCGAAGTAGCATACCAGGGTAGTAAAGTATTCGAGGAGGGGGGTCCTTACGTGGACCTCTTCTCGGTGTCTCCGCGCGAGGCGAAGATGGATCTGCGATTGAAGCAATCTGGCGCATTGATCGGCTTTGAATTTGGTGGTCTTCATTTCCCGCTATCCCCACCCACTGCGTTCTACGACTGGCTGTTTCTACGCGCGTTTGTGCGCAAGAAGGACCTGCTGTCGCGAATAATGGAATACGATGGCTTCACAGACATCGAGTTCAATCCGGCCAAGTCGCTCAACTGCCAGGCACGGGCTTGTGCTGCTGCTGTAAGCTTAACCACCACGGGCGAATTGAATGTTTTTGCGAAGTCGTTTGCCCGCTTCGCCAGTAGGCTCGCTGGGCTAGACCAGACAGCTCCGGGTCAACTGCCTGCGCAACACTCTCTCGCCGTGTAACGAGCGCCGCCGAATAAGCGCTTGCAGGCGATTGCGGCCAGGCGCACTCCAACGGCTGGCGTAGGCCGCACGCGGTCGAGTTAGGTCGTTCGGCGGCGTGGAGCCGGCCCATCGTGCAGCCGCAGGCCGTCCCACCCGCGGCTGCCGAGCTTGTCCGGCTACATGGGCTTCTCCGCAGCATTCAGGCGGTGGGCTACCTCTCTTGCCCCGCGTCGGAATACAGTGAGGCACACCAGTTCGCCTGCCGGGTCGAGCACCTTCCACCATCGGGTCCCCTCGCGTTTCTCCACCCGGTACCCGGTGTTCTCTTCGTTGGTGGCGAGGGGCGTTTCCACAGCTTGTTCATCGGCCATCTGAACCTCCGATTCTCTTGACCCGCGCCGCCGTGCAGGGCTACGTTTGGAGAGAGCGGGCGGCCTTCGGGTCGTTCCGTATGTGAGGCTGGCCAGTTCTTCTTGGCGGAGGAGTGGTCAGCCTTGCTTTTTCGCCCTGCCGTCAACAATATATAGACAACAACGGCACCTGTCAACATCGTATGTACAAATGGACTTCAAGACCGCCACGGACGCCCTCGGCCTACCTGCCGCACAGGTCGCGGAGGCGTTCGGCCTCCAGCCTCAAACGATCCGTCAGATGAGGCTTTCTCCTGATGCCGCAAGCTACCGCGCCCCGCCCGCTGGCTGGCAGAAGGTGCTGGCTCGCCTTGCGCGGGAGCGCGGCAGTGAGTTGAAGGCACTGGCTGATCAGTTGGAGCGTAGCGGGTGAGGAAGGGGTCGTCGCTTGAACCCCGCAGCCGAACAAATTGTTGCAGGCGACGTGCGGCCGGGCATTGTTCCTGAGGTAAGGATCGTCAGGCCGCACGCGCCTGAACTTGGTCGTTAGGCCGCTGGTACATCCAATCACTCTTAGCCGATGAACCTGTTGTGGCATACTCGTTCTTAGAGTTGTCTGTCGATACATGGCATGCTGCCAAGCTCGTGGCGAACATGTTTCCGAATCACCTCTATCGTGGCCACGCGGGCGCTGGTTGGCGCCTGGAGTCTTCGTTGGAGCGATCTGCCGTGCGCTGGAACCATCCTTTCGATGCGCTGCGTCAAGCGGAGTCGATGATGATGCGAGAGTTTCAGCGCCAAGCTCATCACTACATGGCAGATCTTCCTGAAGTGGATTGCTATATTGATTGGCTAGCGATTATGCAGCACTATGGAACTCCAACGCGCCTGCTCGACTTTACCCTCTCGTACTATGTCGCGGCTTTTTTCGCGATGGAAGGTGCAGAATCGGACTCTGCGATCTGGGCGATAAACCAGGAGGTACTTCAGGCAGCAGTCGCCAACCAGTACAGCATCGAACAGCAGAGCGATTACCTGTCGAATAATGCCTTACGCCTTGATACTGCAGGAAAAACTTTTCGTGATCAGTGTCCTGCTCCTGGCGTAATTCACTTCGAACCGTTCAAGCAACACCAGCGCCTGATCGTTCAGCAGGGCCTGTTCGTACTCCCGGTTGCAGCGCACATCTCTTTTGAGGCGAACCTGCTCGCCGGCCTTGGTCTCCACAGCGGGACGCTTGACAATCCAACAACTTTTGCCTTCGATGGCAAAGCTCCTCTCCCTGTCGATGTGATCGGTACGCCAATCGTTAAGGTGGTGCTTGATGGTAGAATGCGCTCAGAAGCTTTGAAGGATCTGTCAAGAATGAACATCACCGCCGCAACGCTTTTCCCGGGTTTGGATGGGTTTTCCCGGTCACTGACGAGCGTCCTTCGTGTGTTTGATGCGCTCCGCGCCTCTATGCGTCCGTAACTGACTTTTCAGGTAAATCAGCGTAGCCGAAGGCATCACGGACCTCCGCGGCCTTCTATGAGGCCACCGCTGTCAAGTCTCCCGATCGCTGAGCAGTAGAAGACCAGGGGCAGTTTACAGCGTATCTGCCCCGCTCCGCCCGCTTTGCACCGCCACATTGCGAGGCGCTTCCCTCAGGCCCCGGGGCTCGGGTACCCCTCGGTCCACCTTCTATCCGTGTCGGCTCAGAGGCCGATCACCTCACGCGCGTAGTCGCCGTTGAGCGAGTCCCAGGGAAGCGCGGAGCGAGGTACCCCATCTAACAAACGGTCGGCCATCCGAGCCGACCCGGCAGCGGCCACGGGCCCTCGCACCCGCACGTGCGGTGTTCTGTCTCCTGCCGTGCAGCCCCTACTGCTCACGAAGCCCTGAGCGTGCCCACCTTCAGGATTGCGCCCGCCGGCGGCGTGCCGGTCTCCAGGTACTTCCAGAACTCGACGAGGAGCTTCCTCGCCAGCGCGACGATGCCGATCTTGCGCAGCCGTGTGCCGCCATGTCCGAATCGTCGCTCATACCATCTGCTGAGCTCGCTCTGCGGCTGATAGCGCAGCCAGCCCTACGCGATCTCGATGGCGATCGAGCGGATCCAGCGGTTTCCGCCTTGCAGATCCCCTGCTCGCGCGAGTCGTCACCGCTCTCGTACGGCGTGGGCGTGAGGCCCGCCAGTGCCCCGATCTTCCTTCGGTTGCGGAACTGCCTCCAGAAGTAGAACTCGAGCGCGAAGAGCCAGGCCGACTCGGGTCCGATGGCGCCGAGGCGCAGGAGCTTGCGCGCGCACTCCGTCCCCGGGTCGTCCGCGCTGCGCAGGAGCTTGCGGCGCTCGATGACCAGCTCCCGGATCACGTGCGTGATCATCTCCACCTGGTTCCATGCCCGCTCGATCCTGGCGCGCTGTGAGTTCGGCAGCGGCTCCCCGTTCCAGATGCAGAGCGAGCCGAGGCGCTGCGGCAGCTCCTTAAGGTCGAGGAGGTGGATGCCCTGGCCGAAGAGCAGCCCCCTGATCCGGCTCGTGAGCCGGGTCCGGTCCCGCTTCGCCGCCTTCAGCTCCCGATGCAGGTGCCGCCGGTCCTCCTCCTCCGGCGTGGGCACGCGGACCACGCTCCAGACCTTCCGATCGCCCGCATGGTAGCGCAGGAGCATGCCTACCAGCTTGCCGGCATCCAGCCGGTCCGTTTTCGCCCGCTTGCCGCGGCGGCTCACCTCGATGTTCGCCGAGCCGACGATGATGTTCTCGATGCCCATTGCCACGAGCGCCCGGTGGATCCCTGTCTAGCTGCGGTAGTCTTCGCCGGAGGAGCTACGCTGTTCTGTGTCCTCTACCTGTGGGCGGTCGGCAGGCAATTTATCCGTTTCGCCGCTTCCCTTCGGGACAACCTTATTGGTAATGGTTGATCTGGATGCCACCTCAGGGATGTAGTGACGTTGTCCTCCCGTCCTTCGCTCCCGAACCTGCCGTCGCAGCGATACCGAGCCACGGATAGCTCGCGGAGGGCTGGCTTCGCGGATCGGGATCGGTGGATAAAGGCGTGATACGGGGGATTCCAGCCGCGGGGCGTCTCTCCGGAAGGTTTGCGTACACGTACGTTGTCGACGACCGGGATTGGAATTCGGTGCCACCATGCATAGTCGGGTCTTCCTGACGCCGCGTCATCGCCGAAGTCCTACCAGGGGCGCGAAAGTACCTTACGGGACACCATTGACTATCGGAACCACCCCGCCACATATTGACCAGATCAGAATGGGTGCTGGTGGCCCGCCGTGCCCCGTTGACGCCGCGAAGTCCACCCCTCCCCCGCAAAGAAAGGAGCTCGCACGAATTCAGCTCGTCAGAACATCCGCAGCGTTCATTCTTCCGTCCTTCCAGAGGAAACGATCACCATGGCGATTTGCACGGAAGTCGGACATCCCGGCAACAACGTTCCCCTGCCTGACCTGGTCACCACCTCCAACTCCCTAACCTGCTTTGTGTCGGGCTACACCCAATCCTACAACACGCTCACCGTCGCCATCTGGGCGACCGGGGGAACCGCCGCACTTGCGACCATCAACGGGGGGTGGCAGTAGTGGGGCGGCGACGGCGATGAGCACCGCCTCGTTCCAGCTCCAGAGCGGCACCACCTATTACGCGGTGGTTTCCACCACCCAGTCCCAAGGGCAGCCCCAGGTGCTGACCGCGTACGATACGCTGTCTTACGGCACCACGACGTACGCCGGCGGATACACGCTCTGCGTCGAGGACACACCGTCGGGCGGGGATTGTGACTTCAACGACGCAGTGATCAATATCAACTGGACGCTGTACCCGGGATAAGGTCGAGCCCGCCTCTCACCTTCGCAGCCCCGGCCCCGCGCGCGCCGGGGCTGTGCATTTCCGGGCGGCACGAACGCCAGTTGGTGAGGCACCAAGAACGCGTGGTCCAGCCTCCCGTGTGGAAGGTGGGGGTCGCGGTGGTCCACTCCGCATGACAGTTTCCTAACGATGAGCTGCGTCCTCGCGACTGATCAAATATTTGCAAGTGGGTTGCGTTTTCGAAGCTCAGATACTGGGATGCTTGTCGTAGGCGCCTCAACTTGGCCTTGGGATCGTCGCGGAAACCGGCATCATCATCCGCGCCACCTGTACGAAGTCGTCGGCCGCGGCTCCGTCACCTTCGTCGGACGGCCGCGGCGTGCGCTTCGACAATGCCGACGAGTGCATGGAGGGCGTCCCCCTCACCCTCAGCTACCTGCGCGTGGGCATCGTCGGCGCCGGCTACACCTTCAACCTCCGCGAGCGCGAGCTGGAGACCCTCCTCGAAGCCCGCACCGCCAACACCGCCACCGAGGTACTGCGGGGGGACGGGGCGGCGGGGTAGCGCGTAGGCGATGGCTGCTGATGCGCCGGTGGTGCCTTTGCTCTGGCTCGAACTGCCCAAGATGCAGGGAGAGTTGTCATGCACGCGCGCCGGCGCGCATCTAGGAGCTCGTTCCACTCGCCCTGGCCGCGCTCACGCTTGCGACCAGATTCCGTATCAACCTATTCTTCAACGGCACGGGCGCTTCCAAGAGACCGGATCGCAGAACCGTGTTTGTCAGCGATCTGCCGTGTCCGCGTCCACATCCCATCCTGCTCCGCAGCAACGCACGGTATTCCGCCGGTGTTGCCAGTAGCCTTTCAACCTAGGAGGCCCCGATGCCACTTTCGCATGTGCTTGGCAACGTTCTCGTCAGCGACGACGAGCTTATCGAGCGCGCGGGGCGCGACGACCCCGAAACCGCTGCGTTCAGGGCGGAAATCGACCGGCTCCAGGAAGGCGAGAGGGGAGATCACCAAGTACGAATTGCGCTTTCGTCGGGAGTGGTGCACGCATCCGAGGTTACGCCCTTCGCCCCCGTCGGCGTCGGGCTGCCGGCGACGATCCTCCTCAGGCACGTCTACACCGGGCGTCTCGGCAAGAACGACATGCTGCTTACCTCCGCCGTTCGCGATCCGTTTACGACCTTCAACGAAGCGCCCAGGGCAATCAACCTGATGCCCAAGCGTGTACGCCGTAAGTCGCACATCACCGGTCCGGCGGCGACGGAAAACGGTACGGAACTCGTGTACTACATACCGGCACTCACCGCACAGTCGCTGACGCTCACTTTCGACATGGCCTTCGACGACTTTCCAGACGAGCTGGTGAGCCGGATCGCGGGCGCCATTTCTTCTGCCGGCAGCATTCCGGTCTTCGGCCCTTACAGCGGGATCATTCTCGCCGCAGGTGCCGCAATCAAACTGCTTTCGAAGCTGGTGAATTCTCTGGTCGATGCGCGTCCAGAGTTCAGTGTGACGGAGCGGCTCGATTTCAACGTTCCTGGGTCACCGGTTCCTCAAAGCGGCTTCAAGATCGTCCATGGCAGGTCTCTCGATCCCGCAGGGTTCGAGTTTGACGTCCAGAAGGGACTCATTCACAAGGACACGAAGCGGCCCTACGATGGCGACGAGCCGTACATCGCCTACCTGTTGGATGGGGGGAAGAATGACAGTTTCAAAGAATTCACGCCTACCGCTGCCAGCGCCGCGATGTTGTCGCGCTTCCTTAGCCAGAAGGAGGGGTCCGAGGTGGCGATCGATGCCATCACCGATGCGTTCAAGTTGTACAATGATCTTCGCTATCGGCAGGAGGCGGATCGGCTCCAGAAGCAGATCGATAAGCTTCCCGCAGACTCCGAGGAGCGCAAGACGCTCGAGGCCCGCCGCAAGGCTGCACTAGACAACATCTTGCAGGATCTGTTGAGGCCGTAGCTCTTCGGCCGCGCTCAACTTTGTGCATCGCGGCGACCGACATGTTCGTCGAACGGCGCGGCGTGCGCTTGACAACGCCGACGCGTGCATGGAGGGTGTCCCCCTCACCCCTCAGCTACCTGCGCGTTGGCATCGTGGGCGCCGGCTACACCTTCAACCTCCGCCAGCGCGAGATGGAGACGCTCCTCGAAGCCCGCACCGCCAACACCGCCACCGAGGTACTGCGGGGGGACGGGGCAGCGGGGTAGCGGGTTGGCTCACACAGAGACACATAGAGGAGCGCTCTGCGTCGGTGCGTGGGTCCCGTGCGGAGCACTCCTGCGCATCAGCTGTCAGGCGAACGGAGGTGACGAGATGGGCAAGTACGGCGACACGGCGGTGCAGGCCGCGAAGCTGCTGCGTTCTGGTCACCGCTCTGGGGAAGACGCGTGGCGGCAGGTTGCGGAGGCGGTATTCGCCGGCGCCCCACCAGCCATGAAGAAGACTTGCCCGCGCGAGGCATTCCTTGGGCTCTGTCAGGAGGGCATGCTGGCCGGCGTTCCCGCGAGTTGCTGCAGACCTGTGGATCGGGGTCTGAATAGATCGTACGCCGTTGCCGCAGCTCAGTTGTTGGTGGCAGAGCCGGATCTGGCTCACGGCAACAAAGCGGCACTCTGGCGGTGTGTGATGAGCAAATGTTGCGCTGACCCGAACAAGAGGCACAATTCGCAGTTGGACGTGGTGCTCGCATTGTGGGCGGAGGGATGGATAGACGCCTCGGCGGCTACGCAGACCGCTTCGCTCGCGTAAGTGAAACGATCGCGAACTGGTCACCCACCAATGCAGCCTAACAATCGGCTGCAGGGGATGCGGGGCCTTGCATGCTTTCAGGCGCGATGACTTGCGCGCCGGCCCCGCACCCCTGACCCTTGTGTCGTTAGTGGCGTAGGGCTGAGTGAGCAGGATTAGAGCGGTTCCACACAACGCACAGACTGTTACGCACCGTGGCTCCTCTGATCGTTCAACTCGTTGCGTGGGCAGCATTCTGGCTCGCCGGGCTGGCGGGGCTGCTCCCCTCCGCCAGCACGCCCGCCGCCGCACTCCGCTTCGCGCTCGCAGTCATGTTCTGCTTCACGGCGCTGTCGCATTTCCTACCGCGGACGCGGCCCGATCTGATTCGCATGGTCCCGCCGGTGCTCCCCGCACCCGGTCTCCTGGTCTCACTTACCGGCGTGCTCGAACTGGCGGGTGCGATCGGGCTCCTCCTCCCTCCCCTGACGCGTCTGGCCGCGCTGGCGCTGGCGGCGCTCCTGGTCGCGTTGTTCCCCGCGAACATTCACGCCGCGCGTGCAGGCTTGCCGGTCGCCGGCCGGCCTGCGATGCCCCTCCGGTTCCGGCTCCCACTGCAGGTCTTCTGGATCGCCTGTCTGCTCTGGGTGGCGGCGATGCTGCCGCCTGCGGGGGTTCTCCACGTGAGCGCCACCTGACGGAGGCGTCGCGGATGAATGCCGTGGACACCCTTGGGGGACGGCGACTGCCTACGGCTCCACGTCAAAGCGGAGTTCACGCACGACGCGAAGGGTCGCCGCCTGCGCGTCAACGAGCCGGCAGGCGGCCCCGCCCCGCGGTTCTGGCTTGGCCAAGCGCCTGACGGAACGGTTGTGCGCCGTTTTCGGCACGATCTGCCAGAGACGCTCCGCCAGGAGCGGAATCCCGCTCTTTACCATCCCCGCGGGCATGTTGATCGGGTGCACTCACCGCTCCGCACCGGCATGTCGACGTTGCGCGGCCGTATCGCCCGCAACAGGCAGAGATTCGGATTGCGCTACCTCCTGCCGGCTAACCACAACGTGCAGGTGACGCCACGGGAGGGTGGACATGAGGTCAACTACAGAGTTCCTGTTGGCGCCTCCAGCCTTCGCAATCCTCGCAGTGCTCACGCACCGGGTGCTGGGCCGGCGTGGGGTCGTCGCTCTCGCGGTTGCCTGGACCGCTGCACTCTCCGCCCACATCTTCGCCTCGGTACCGGGGCCAGAGGTCGCGCTCCATTCCTTTGAACGCACGCCGCTCCCAGCGCTCATCGCGACTATCAGCGGCACTCTCGCGGCTACGACCCTGCTGCCTCGCAGCACAGCGAGCCGGCCCTGGCCCGCTTCCCTGGCTGCAATGACGGGCGTTTATCTGCTCGCAGCCACAGCCGTAGCTGCCGTGGTACTCCTCTGGGAGATGAGCTAGAGCGCGGCAGCGGGCCCTGCGGAGGGATCGGGGTACGAGCCCCTCACAGCATGCACGCGGCGAACTTCGTCTGTCCTGCGGTCGATGTGTACATTGGCGGGGGAAGCAACAGGGACGTGCGGGGCTGCTCTTTTTTTAATTCGGGGTGTTGCCAGGTCGGGTGGGGCGTGCACGGTCCGGATCGTCCGTGCGTCAGGCGGAGATAGCCGGCGCCCCGCAGATCCCTGCGGGGCACCGGCGGGCGCAGGGGCGGATCTCCCTCTTCAGACCTCGGTCTTGCGATGCACGAGCATGCGCAGCAGCCCGCGGATCGCGGCGTGGAGCAGCGCGTAGGCAATGAGCGCGATGATGATGGGCACCGCGAGCGTGAAGCCGCCCTCCGCGCTGGGGCTCGAGACGATCCCCCGGAACGGAGCGTAGAACGGATCGGTCACGGAATCGATCATCTGGACGAACCCGTTGCTCGACCGAGCCGCCAGGAGCGCCAGCACCAGCCGGATGCCCAGCAGGCCGTAGAGGAGCATGAACAGGTAGTCCACCACCTGCGAGACGCGCGCGAAGGTGCGGCCGCGCTCGATTTCGCGGCCCGTGCCAGCCACCTCCGAGATCGCGTGGCTGCGCATGTCGCCCGCCACGCGATCCAGCTTCCCGGCCTCCCCTGCGCTGCCGCGCTCGGCCCGGTGGGCGATGTCGGCGTTCACGTCGCGCTCGACGGTACCCACCACCGCCTCGTGCTGCGCGATCCGGCGTGCTTCGTCGTCGGCGACTGTCTTGTCTTGCATGAGGACTCCCTGTGGGTTGTCCGGCCTGTCCGGCGCGCCGAATGGCGAGCCGGTACCCTGGATAGTAACGGCAGGCGGTCCTCAGGCACAGGCGCGGCGGGAAGGCAACTCGTTGCGTATCACGCTCGTGCGCAGCCGAACACCCGAATGGGCCGGCGTACGGCCAGCTTCCCGGGCGATGCCAGTTCGGTCTAGCGGCACGGGGCTCGTCGTTCGGCGTTCGGTCGCCACATCCCACTTGAGAGAAACGTAGAGATGATCTGGCTCGGCGAGTCACGCGGGTATCTAACCGATCACGTCACCGGTCCAGGTTACCGGCCGGTCCATGGATCTCGGTGAGCATCCGTGGCTCGCGGGGCCGGTAGGGGACGTACGCGGGATCGGGCTCGAGTTCTTTGCCGAGCTCGCGCGCCGTGAGGGGCTCGATCTTCGTCAGGGCGCGGATTCCGTCGAGCGGGGGCTCATCTCCGACTTCTCGGCGCTCGCCGGCCCCGACTTCGATCCCGGGCAGGTCGATCCGTCCGTCGTCGACTTCTACACGCACACATCCGCCTACGAGCTCGACACATGGGCGGAGTGGCGCGGCGCCTATCGTCCCTTCGGCCGCCTGCTCGTACAGCGGCCCCTTGCACCTGAGCTTTGAAGTTCGGCGGCTGAAAGCCGCACGTGGTGAATGATCGCCGCAGGCCTGCGCAAACGCCTCCTGGCAGACAGCCCTATGAGAACTCCGGCAGCGACGGACCCGTCAGGCAAATCCTCGAATCGCTTTGGCCGCGGCCTTGGCGTGGTCCTGGTGCTGATCGGCATCGCGATACTGGCGAGTGCGTTTGCAGGCGCAGGACGCTCCCTCAATACCGGCCTCCTCGGCGGCGCGGTGGTGATGAGCGGGCTCATGACGGCGACGGACCCAAGGCGCAACCTGCCTCGCCGCCTTGCCTTCGCCGCCGCCGGCGTGCTGCTGATGGGCCTGTACATGCTCAATCGCTAGAGCCGAGGCATGGACGTGGATTCGATCGCTGAGATCGCCATCGACAAGGATGGGCGTCTCTGTGTCAGGCCGGCGACCGTGGTCCTGCGGTACATCTGGCGAGAGGCGATGCAGGTCCACTGGGACGATCAGAAGGGTTTTCTCTACTCTCCCAAGCCTCGGGAATGGAGCTACGCAGACTGGTACCGGCAGATCCTGACCGCGGCTCGTGAGCAGAGCTACGACCTGCGCCTCACGGGCGGCACGGTCTGGAGCGACGTCCCGGAGGCCGTACGGGAGGAGATTCTCGCGGTTGACACCTCCGCGCGCGCATCCCGGTGAGCCAGGCGGACTGGGACGACCGGGGCCCCCCACACGTTCCGCAGAACCGGAGCACGTCCGAATCCAAGCTCCGGCGCGGCAAGAACCACTGCCCGGTGTGCTTGGCACCCCTGGCGAAGAATGCGCAGCGAACGCGATTGGTTCGAAGTTGCTCCCGATGCCAGGCACACGCCTCCCGTGAGAAGTCATGCCCCGTCTGTGGGGCAGCGGCCATCTGGGAGAACAAGCAATCCGCCGCCTGCCAGGCCTGTGATGCGCACGGCAGCAAGCGAGATGTGATCTCGGCGGCCTCACCATCGGCAGACCGTCCTTGCTCTCGCGCGACGAAAGTCTTGCGTGGCGGCCCCGCACGCCCAACCCTTGTGCCGCTCGGCGCCCAGTCATCAACCGCGTCGGGCGCCGCCTGCTCCTCCCCCGATGGCTCGGCTCGACCTCCTCCTTTCCCTCACCCCGTACCCTCATGACCCGAATCGCATCCTGGCGTCCGTTGCTGCTCGCGGCCGGCGTCCTCATGATCGCGGGCGCCCTGACGCACCCGCGCGATCCATCGATGCAGCAGATGCTGATGAACCCGATCTGGGTTCCCTCGCACTCCCTGATGCTCGCGGGCTACGTGTCGTTGCTGGCGAGTCTCTTCCTGCTGCATCGCTCGGGTGGCGGGCCGGCGGGGCGCTGGATGCGGATCGCCATCGCGGGCACGGCGCTGCAGACGGTGGAGGCGTTCTTCCACCTCATCTCCGTGGTGGACGCCGAGCGCCTGCAGGCGGGGCACTCCACTCCCGTCTTCACGGCGCACGCGCTGCTCGGCGGCGTGGGGTACCCCGTCTTCGCTCTGGTGGGGATGGCGCTGGTCATCGCAGGCGCCCGCACCCGTACGCTGGGCAGGTGGTGGATCGCGCCGTTGGGCATCCTGGGCGCGCTGCTTCCCGGCCTCGCGGGGGTCCTCGTGATCTGGATGGGTATGGGTGGTGTGGGGGTCCTGTTCGCGGGCATCGCCCTCTTTGGGCTGTGGGAGATCGGGGCCGCGCTGCTGCCCGTGCGCGTCGCGGCGGAGTCCCCGGCGGCGCCGCGGAACGCAGCCGCGCTGGCCAGCGCCTGACCCCTCGCACGCTGGCACGAGTGCGTGAACGAGGTGATCGCCGCCGAACGCGCTTCACAATGGCACGAGACACGTAGCCCGGGAGAAGACGCGCCGCCGAGCCACCCCCTGCTGCGGTGACGGTGCAGGGTGTAGATTCCCGTCTTCCGGCTCGCGCTAGCACCACGACACATTGGTTAGTTTTCTAATAAATGAGCGACTCGACCGCGGGCCCGGCTGCACGATTCCCAGATGATCCGCATGCGCGCGACCGCACTGCCGCGCTGCGGCTGCTGGTGGTCATGAGCCGGGCGCTGCGCGCGGTCACCGAGCCGGCGCGGCACCAGGCGAAGCAGTGGGACCTCTCGTCCACGGAGCTCGGGGTGCTGGAGGCGCTGTACCACAAGGGGCCGCTCCCCCTGAGCGCGTTGGCCGAGCGCATCCTCCTGACGGGCGCCAGCACCACGTACACGGTGAAGCGCCTGGAGAAACGCGGTCTCATGCGCCGCCGGACGTCCACCGAAGACCAGCGGTTCGTATTCGGCGAGCTGACGGACGCCGGGCGCGCGCTCATCACCGAGATCTTTCCCATTCACGCGGAGCAGATCCGGCGCACCATGGCGGGGCTCTCGCTCGAGGAAAAGCGCCAGGCGGCCGACCTGCTCAAGCGGCTCGGACGCGCCGCGGCCGCCGCCCCGCTCGCCACCGAGGCCGGCGGCGAGCATCAGGACCGCTAGGCATGCATTCGGGGCACGCCGAAGGGCCGCACAAGGTACTTCCATTTCTAAGTATACGTGCTTAGAATTCGAATCATTTCGCACGCCGGCCTTATAGCCCTGCCGAATCACCGTCGACACGCACTGAACGCGATCTCACGACATTCATGACGCCATGACCCCGCACCTGGACCTCGGCCTCGGCACCACCGCCGGCATACGATGCCGGTGAGCCTCGGCTGGGCGCACACCATAGCGGCGGTCGGCGCGCTCGTGGCGGGCGCGGCCGTGCTCCTGACCCGCAAGGGCACGCGGCGCCACCGGCAACTGGGGTGGGCCTACGTCCTAAGCATGCTCCTGCTCAATGGCACGGCGCTCCTCATCTACCGCCTGTTCGGGCGCTTCGGGCCCTTCCACGTGGGCGCTGTCTTAAGCTTCGTGACCGTTGTGGCAGGCACCCTTGCGGCGCTCGGAGCACGCCGGGCGCGAGCGCGCCGCGACCCTGTGGAGCGTGCACGTGCTCTCAGGCGCCATTACCAGTGGATGACGTGGTCGTACGTCGGGCTCGCCGCGGCGGCCGTGTCGGAGACCGCCACCCGGGTTCCCGCGCTCCGGCCACGTCCGGATCAGGTGCTGGCGTTCGGCGTCACGGTAACCGTGGCTACGCTCCTGGTCCTCGCGGTCGGCGCGCGACTGATCCGGCGTCACCGATCGGAGCTCCTTGCGCCCTACCGGACGGCGGCAGAGCGAGCCAAGCGCGGCAGCGTCTGACGTAGCATTGCAGCTGACGCTCGAACTCGGCGCCAGCGGTGATGAAGGCCGTAGTTGCTCGTTCACAGCCACCGCTGTACTCTTGCCGAATGCGCGCTCCGGATCATGAGCAGCCCTCGCTGGACGCTCCCATCACACTCCGCGCCTGGAGGCAAATGAAGCTACTCGTTCAGCTGCTCGCCGCGCTTGCGGTGCTATACCTCGCAGGAGGGTGGCTGGTGGCGAATCTTGCCTCTGGCACGGGCGGCTGGCTGGACGTTGGCTACTATGTTCTCGTGGCGGTCATTGGCGTGTTGACACTGCTTGCTCTGGTTCGGAAGCTCATCTGACACCAACGCTTAGCAGCACACACCTAACCGCAAACCAAACGTCATGCCTCGCTACGTCGCTCTTCTTCGCGGGGTCAGCCCCTCCAACTGCAAGATGCCGCAGTTGAAGGAGTGCTTCCAGGCGGCGGGATTCGACGAGGTGCGCACGCTTCTGTCCAGCGGCAACGTCGTCTTCAGCACGAGTGACTCGGCCTGGCCCACGCTTGAGCGGAAGGCCGAGGAGGCAATGCTCGCGTCGTTGGGCCATGTCTTTCCCACGATCGTCCGTTCGTCGGAGTATCTCCAGAGTCTCGTTGCGAGTGATCCCTTCGCGGAGTTCACCCTGCCGCCCACCGCCAAACGCGTGGTCACGTTCCTGAGGCGCCCTGGGAACACGGATCTGGAGCTGCCAGTGGAGCGCGATGGAGCAAGAATCCTCAAGCTCGCGGCTACCGAAGCGTTCACGGCGTACGAGCCGGGTCCTCAAGGCGCCGTCTTCATGACGCTGCTGGAGCGCACCTTTGGAAAAGACATCACCACCCGGACACTCGAGACAGTGAGGAAGTGCGCTGTGGCGTAGTCGGGCTCACTAACCAATGGAGAACCTCGATGGCGAAGCCGGCAAAAAACACGATCTGCCTCTGGTACAATGGCGACGCGGAGGAGGCGGCGCGGTTCTATGCGGAGACCTTTCCCGATTCGTCGGTCGACGCGGTGCACCGCGCCCCGGGAGACTTCCCGTCTGGCAAAGAAGGTGACGTGTTGACGGTGCAGTTCACCGTCATGGGCATTCCCTGCCTGGGGCTCAATGGCGGCCCCGCGTTCAAGCACGATGAAGCCTTCTCGTTCCAGGTCGCGACGGAGGACCAGGCCGAGACGGATCGCTACTGGAACGCCATCGTCGGCAATGGCGGCCAGGAGAGCGCCTGCGGGTGGTGCAAGGACAAGTGGGGTCTGTCCTGGCAGATCACGCCCATCGCCCTGACGCAGGCGATCAGCAGCCCCGATCGCGCCGTTGCCAAGCGGGCGTTCGAAGCAATGATGCAGATGCACAAGATCGACGTCGCGGCCATCGAGGCGGCGGTTCGCGGCTGATCCCTGAGAAGAACAAAAAGCCTCACACAGAGCCACAGAGGAGACGGCAAGAACAACGAAGAAGGTACTCTCTGTGCTCTTGCTTTGTCCTCCGTGTCTCTGTGTGAGGCTTTCCCCACCCATTCCACCCACCCGCGGAGATCCAGTGAAGCTCGACGTTTACCTGAACTACGCCGGCACCTGCGAGGAGGCGTTCCGCTTCTATGAGCAGCACCTGGGAGGCAGGATCACGGGCATGCGCCGCCACGGCGACATGCCGAACAGCAGGATGCCGGAAGGCTGGAAGGACGCGATCCTCCATGCACGCATCGAGATCGGAAACTCGGTGCTCATGGGAGCGGACATCCCGGGCGCCGAGCCCATGCGGAGCGCGTATCTGGCGCTGACGCTGGATAGTGCCGAGGAGGCAGAACGCGTTTACGGACTGCTCTCCGAGGGCGGCCAGATCTTCATGAAGATGGAGGAGACCTTTTTCGCCTCCCGCTTCGCCCAGCTGCGCGACCGGTTCGGCACTTCCTGGATGTTGCTGCACGAGCGCGGTGGAGAAGGCACGCGATGAACACCCTGTTGTGGGTGCTGCAGGTCCTCGCCGCGCTCCTGTATGGGGCGTCGGGCATCATGAAGGTCTTCATGCTCGCGGAGATACGAGAGGGGGTGCCGTCCTTTGATGCGTTGCCGCCGGAAGCGTGGATGGTCCTCGGCATCATCGAGCTCGTCTGCGTGGCCGGGCTGATCGTCCCCGCCGCGCTGCGCAGGCGGCCGGGGCTCACGGCGGTGGCGGCGGCGGTCCTGGCGGTCGAGAGCCTCGTCTTCATCGGCGTGCACGCCACGTACGGCGAGGCCGGGTCCATCGTCATGAGCGGCGTGCTGGGCCTCCTCATGGCGTTCATCGCGTACGGCCGGATGGTGCTGAAACCGATCGTCTGACCGTTCCTGACAGGCCGACGTCCTCGAACTCGCACGCAGCCGGTGATCTCTTCGTTCGTCACGCGCATCAGTGCCGCGGTCCTGCTTGCCGGCGGGCTGGCGCTGCTCTTCGCTTCCGACGTGTTGCTGCCGCTGCTGGTG
Organism: Longimicrobium sp.; assembly: GCA_036389135.1. Taxonomy (NCBI): domain Bacteria; kingdom Pseudomonadati; phylum Gemmatimonadota; class Longimicrobiia; order Longimicrobiales; family Longimicrobiaceae; genus Longimicrobium; species Longimicrobium sp. The sequence continues at coordinate 7,524 of DASVQP010000065.1, read as the reverse complement.
CCCGGGTTTCCGGCGGCGGGCGCCTGGCTCGGGCAGCTGCTGGGCGCCGCGTGGCTCGGGGTGGCTGCGCTCAACTGGCTGCATCGCGGCGCGCTGCTCGGCGGCATCTACGGCCGGCCCGTGGTGCTCGCCAACCTGGTGCTGTACTTCGTCGGCGCGCTGTCGCTGCTGCGGGCGCTCGGCGAGCCCGGCGTGCCCCGCGCGCTGTGGGGACTCGCCGTGCCTGCCTCGCTGCTGGCGGTGGTATACGGCGTGCTGCTTCTGCGCGGTCCGCTGGATCGCCTGGATGCCGGGCAGGCGCGTGGCGCGTCCAGCACTTCGAGATAGGTCTTCGTGCATCAACAGCTCGCCCACGTCGCGCTGGTGGTCCGTGACTACGACGAAGCCATCGACTTCTACACGAAGAAGCTCGGCTTCACGCTGGTAGAGGACACGTACCAGCCGGAGCAGGACAAGCGGTGGGTGGTCGTGGCGCCTCCTGGTCCGCCTGGAACCTCGCTGCTGCTCGCCCGGGCTTCCACGCCGCAGCAGGCGCGCTTCATCGGCGATCAGGCGGGCGGGCGGGTGTTCCTGTTCCTGAGCACGGACGACTTCTGGCGGGACTACAACCGCATGCTCGCCGCGGGAGTCCAATTCGTTCGCGATCCGAGCGTCCAGCCGTACGGCACCGTGGCCGTGTTCGAGGACCTGTATGGCAACCGGTGGGACCTGGTTCAGTTTGCCACTGGGAAGGGGTAGGTTCGGCGGCTCACCGTTGACTCCCACCGGTTCAGCCCCGCTCAACGTCCGTGACCTTTTCGCAGCCGACTGATGGAGCCCATCACCATCTTACGCGATCCTGCCGCGCTGGAGGGCACGGCCTACATCGAGCTGCTGCCGGGCGGGTAGCGTGACTCCTGCTGGAACGTGGGCTCGGTGTTCCCTACCGAGGAAGTATTTGGATACGAAGCTCCATCGTCGTCACGCTCAAGCGGACGGAGGGCTGGTTCGACGGGTACTCGGAGGGGCCGGGCTACGAGGTGCGCGACCTCGAAGTGGTCGCCTGTGACGAGGTCGCCTTCGCGTATTACCTTTCGCATGTGAGCGAGACGCTTGCGGCCGGGGGCGAGGTAGCGACGTGGGTTTGCGAAGGTGGGCGGGGAGTGGCGGATCGTACACGAGCACGATTCCGTCCCGTTCGACACGGAGAGCGGGCAGGGCGCTCCTGAACGTCGGCGTAGAGGGCGAGCACGTCGGGTGTCTCGATGGGCTCGGCCAGGGTGCGGCACCAGGCCAGGAGATCCGCCAGGTTTGCGTCGTCCGCCGGGGCGAAGCGCTCGTCGGTGGCGGCGCGGTGGCGCAGGCGTCCCAGCGCGGCGCCGGAAAGCCCCGCGAGCGGCGCGGCGCGCGTGACGAAGTACAGGCCCGCGAGGAAGTACCCGCTCTCGGGATGGAAGCGGCGAAAGGAGGCGGGGTCGAAGAGGAAGCGCGTTCCATCCTGCTCGTGCTCCGCCACGCGGTCGAAGTGGCCGGCGGGGAAGTGCCTCGTGACGTGCCGCGCCGGATCGTACGCGGCGCGATGCCCGGACAGCCATGCCAGGTCCGCCTGCCGCCGCGTGAAGCCGTGCGCCACGTCGTTCGGATTGCGCTTCGCCTCCACCACCGCGAGCACCTCGACGGGCACGTCGCCGGAGCCGCGCACGACCACCTGGTCCAGCTCCGTGCGCGCGGTGCCCAGCGTTACGCCCGTGAGCACCGTGAGCGGCCCATCCCCCAGCTCGGGGAGGAGATGTTCGCGAACGGCCCGGAGCGCTGCCGCCTCGAATCCGCCACCCGCGCGCCCGGAGCGTCGTCCCTGTGCGCGCATCATCTCGTGCAGCCGCCCCTCCTCCGCGCCGACTCCGCTCTCCTCGCGCAGGCGCTCCAGCTCCGCATCCAGCCGCATGAGCAGCGTGCGCTCGGGGCTCGCCGCGATCCGCTCGTCGCGTTCGGCCTCCAGCGCGGCGCGGGGCGCGCGAAAGGCATTCAGCTTCTCCCGCAGCGGGGGGCGGCGGTCCTCGTCCGCATCCTCCAGCGCGGCCGTCAGCCCCGCGACCGCCTTGCCAACGCCGCTCAGCTCCTCCTCCACCTGGCGCAGCCGCTCACCGTGAGGCGGGTCCGCGTCCGCCCTGGCTGCGCGCCGCCGCTCGCGCTCCAGCGCACGCAGGCGCGGGGATGCGCGGCGCAGGTCACGGATCCGCTCGCGCTGCGCAAAGACCGGATCGAGACGCCAGCCGGGAAGCTGCCGGCCGAGCCATTCGCGGAACTCATCGAGACCCACGCGCCGCAGGTCCGTCGTGCGCTCGCGCAGCATCGCGGCGAGCACGTCCGCTCCGCGCGCCGCGGTCCCGTCAGACGAGTCGTAAAGCAGGTTTCTGCTCGCGGTTGAGGTGCAGGGTCGTTGTGCCGATCCCTTGTAGACGCTATCTTTAAAGGCCGGGGTAACACCCGCGCACGAGGCCGGCGCGTTCGGCCTGCACACAGCTCGCGGCGCGCGTCACCGCTTGACGCATGCCGCGGGCTTTTTCGTGCATTGGATTTTCTTCAGCGAAAAGGCTACAATTGGCTAAGGAAGAAGGAATCGAGGTGGAAGGGCTGGTGAGCGAGGTGCTCCCGGACCGCAAGTACCGCGTGAAGCTCGAGAACGGGCACGTCGTGCTCTGCTATGCGGCCGGCAAGATGGGGAAGTTCAAAATCCGCGTGCTTGAAGGGGACCGCGTCACCCTCAGCATGTCGCCGTACGACCTGTCGCGAGGCCGGATCACGTTCCGGCACAAGTAAGCGGCTCCCGGACAGGCCCCGGGAACGCTCCGGGGGCGCCCCGGCTGTCCGCTGTCCCGTTCCGTGCAAGGTAAGATGAGCAGCTGGTTTTCGATGGGGGCCGGCGCCGTGCCGCGCCCCGAAGGCGCGCCGGAGACCAACGGCCGGCGTCCCAACGCCGACCTGCGGATCGACCGCGCCGCCTACCCGGGATGGAGCACCGGCGCGGAGAGCGTCCCCAAGGTGGGCGACGAGGTGTGCTGCTCCGCCGGCCTGGGCGAGATCGCGGCGGTGCTGGGAAAGACGGGCGACGGAAGCCGCCTCCTGCACATCCGCCTGGACAACCCGGACGCGCCGCCGTTCTACGCCGCCGCCTCCAACGTCCTGATCTCCCCGGACCCGCCGCGCCCCAAGCCCGTCATCCCCGTCGCGCCCGCCGCCAAGGCCGAGGACGAGGAGGACGAGGAGGAGTGGCTGGGGTAGCAGGCCGCCGCCCCCGCTCGTCACCTCGCTGCCCCCTCCCCCAAAACAACCTGGGGGAGGGGGCGGTTTGCATTTGCGCGGTACTTCGATGACGGCTATACGCACGGATCCCGTAGGGGCGGCCCCGCGTGGCCGCCCGTGCCCGACGCCGTACCGAACCCCGGCACCCCGGAACAGATGTACGCGTGCGCCCCTCCCCCAGGTTGTTTTGGGGGAGGGGCAGCGAGGAACGAGCGGGGAGGGCGCCCGCGCCGCTACGCGCCTTCCCCCGCCGTCTCCAGATCGCACCACCGCACCAACTCCCGCAGCGGGGGACGCCCGTCGTGGTGCCAGGTCTGCGGCGGCCAGGCCATCTTCCCCAGCGTTGTAACCCGCGCGACACCGACCGGCGCCAGCGCCGCCGCCAGCCTGCGCGCCGCCTCCGCGGATGCGGCGACGCCCACGGTCTGCAAATAGGGCCCGAAGCGCTCTACCAGCGCCGGCACGTCATCCAGGGAGGCGACGGGCTTCACGCGGACCACGCGGTTGAGGCACGATGCGGTGAAGGCGGAGTCCGGCTCGTGGATCACCGTCCACGCCGTGCCCTCGCGCGATGCGTGGAGATCGGTACCGCCGCCGCCCGCCTCCGCGAACTCCGCCACCGCGCGAAGCTGGCGGATGGACGACGACTCGCGGGGCGCCAGGGTGCCGCGCGGAAGCTCGCGCTCCACTGCCTCCATTTCCCGCGCCAGCAGCGCGGCCCACCCGCGCGGCGAGACCTCGCCCCCCTCCTCCACGTAGAAGAGGTGCGGCGACACGCACCCCTGCTGGTCGAAGGTGGAAGCGTCCAGAGCGGCGCCGCGCGCGGCATCGGCGGCGGCATCGCGGGTGAGCGCGTCGCGGCCGACCACGCCGAAGGAGATCTTGGGGCCGTATCCCAGGAAGCGCGTCCCGGCCGGGGTGCGCTCGCGCACGGCGGACACCGCGTCGGCGCCGCCGTACACGACCACGGCGTCCGCGGCTTCCAGCGCGGTGCGCTCCATCTCGTCGTCGCCGCCGGGCCAGTAGGTGACGGCCAGGCAGGCTCCCAGCCCCGCATCCACCTCCGCCACGCCGCGCGCGAAGAGAGTGGCCAGGAGGGGCTCGCCGACCGCCGTCTTCCCCAGCGCCGCGGACTTGAGGAGGAGGCAGCGCACCAGCGCCGTCACCGCCACGCCGGGGACGTTGCCGCTGAACACGTTCGCCACCAGGCGCGGCCCGACCGCCATCCGCTCCCCGCCGCCGCGCTGCGCGGGGAAGAAGCCGTCCAGCACGCGCGGGTCGCCGAACTCGGAGCGCAGGAGCTCGCGGATGGGAGCCGCGCGCCAGTCCGCCGCCATGCGGTCCAGGACCAGGCGGATCATGGCGGGCGAGTAGTTGGTCATCGCGGGGAGGGCGCGCTCGGCGGTGCGCCGCAGCGGGTCCGCGGGGTCCAGCAGGCGCGCGGCGACCCGGTCCACCACCTCCACGATCCCGGCCACGGGCCTCCGCGCCAGGTGCTCCTCGCGCGCGGCCGCCAGCGCCCGCACCTGCTCGCGCAGCAGCGCCGCCGTCAGCCGCGGAATGCGGACCTCGAAGGCATCCGCCCCCTTGCCGTACGACCATGTGGTGGTCGGCGGGTGCGAGATGCCGGGGAGGTGGAATGCGTCGATCACGGAATGCGGGGAATGGGGAATGGGGAATGGGGAATGGGGAATGGGGAATGGGGAATGGGGAATGGGGAATGGGGAATGGGGAACAGCGGTAGGGGCGCGATTTATCGCGCCCGTGGCCGACGCCGCACCGCCACTCACGCACGTCACCGATGCCTGGTAGGGCAGACCTGCGTGTCTGCCCTACCGCATGCCCCGCCTCGACCCCGCGCCACCCACCCAGACCTCGTAGGGGCGGCCCCGCGTGGCCGCCCGTGCCCGACGTCGCGCCGCAGCCCGCCTTACACGAACCGCCCCACCAGCGACGCGATCCACAGCACCACCCCCACCGCCACCAGCCCGCGGATCAGCCGCGCCGGCGGGCGCGTGGCGCCGGGCCACGCGGAGAAGGCGAGGAGGCCAGCCACCATCGCAAAGATCACGTCCACCGCGGCGTACAGCGGGTGGCCGGCCTGGAGCTGCTTCACGGCGAGATACAGGAGGAAGACGGCGATGGCGCCGCGCACGATCACCCCAAGCATGCCCATCCTCCGCGCGAGGAAAGTTCGGTCACAGGAAGTCCCAGAACGAAGGATTGGCCTCCACGATCAGCTCCCAGCGGCCGTCCGGCCCCAGGCCGCGCGCCACGTCCACGCGCAGAATGTCGTAGAAGAGCCCCACACCGGTGCCCACTGAAAAACGCGGGCTCCCCGTCGTCGCCGCGCCCCAATCCTGGAGCGGCTCGCGGCCGGCGGAGCCCACTCCCGTCCACCCGGCGTTGGCGAAGGCGCGCCCGCGCAGCCACGGCCCCGCCACGTCCGCCGAGGCCATCACCCGCGCCAGCGCGAAGCGGTCGCCGCCGAAAGCGCGAAAGGGGAAGCCGGGGACGGTGCCGCGCCCGCCCACAAGGAAAAGCGCCTGCCGCGGCAGCTCACCGAGCGCAATCCCGGCGGAGGTGCCCGCCTCCAGCTCCGCGCGCGCCGGGGTCCAGCGGCGCACCCATCCCAGCTCCAGGCGGGGCCGCACGAAGGGGCGCGTGCCGTTCACGGTGAAGGTGGGGTCGAGCTCGTCCGGCTCGTCGCCCCAGAACACGCCTCCGTCCAACCCCGCCGACGCGGACCACCCGCGTGCCACACCGCTCGGCGCCGCGCGCGCAAAGAACAGGGAGCCGCCCAGCATCATCCCCTCGTCGACCGGCCGCACCTCGCGGAAGTCGCCGGTGCCGCCGAGCGTGAAGGTGGAGGTCAGGCGCGCGGCGGTGTGGGCCTCGGCGCGCAGCCGCAGCGTACCCGTCCACGCGCCGCCCACGCGGCGCTCGCCCCACCCCTCCAGCCCGCCGGCGTAAAAGGGGTCGGTGTAGTCGAGCCCCGCCACCAGCGAGGTCAGCGTGTTCATGGCGCCCGAGATCACGGGGCCCACGCCCACGTCGCGCGGCTCGTACACGTAGGCGCGGGCGCCCATGCGGTAGCCGGGGTGCGTGACCGTCGCCGCCCCCTCCAGCGTGGGGTGCATCGGCCCGAACGCCCACCCGCCGCGCGCCTCCAGCGTCAGCGGCTCGCTGGGGTGAATGCGCGTGCCGAAGCCGACCACCGCGCCCTCCGCGCGGTTGTAGCGCAGGACGGACGAGGCCGCCGGCACGTTCAGCCGCACCGCTGGGAGGCCGCTCAGCATCCGCCCGCGGATCAGCTCCGCCGCCTGCCGCCGCACGTCGCCCAGCTCGGTGGTGGGGCCGATTCCCTCCTCGTGCAGCTCCGCGTCGATCGGCTGCTCGAAGCCGAAGCTGCGGCGCTGCGCGTCGGGCACCGACACCAGCTTTGGGCCCGCGAAGAGGGCGGGGGAGAGCCCCTGGTTGAAGCGGTAGTTGGAGATGCGCATCGTCCCGCGGATCATGCCCCCCACGGGAAAGCCCAGCTCCGGGATCTGGCGGCGCAGCTCCACCTGCTGCCGGTGCGGGAGCCAGAAGCGCCCCTTGTACAGCGCGTTCTCCAGCGATGCGTTGATGTAGTCCAGCTGCCGGTCCACGTACGCGGCTGCGGTGAAGGTGAACGACATGCGCACGATGTCGCCCCCGCGCCGGTCCACGAACACCGAGCCGATCATCGCCGGGCGGCTGGTGTCTTTGGGCCGCACCTGCACCTCGTACACGCGCACCGGCTCCGGCGACCCGGGCACGCGGATGGAAAGCGAGTCCTCCAGCCGGTAGTCGTACGTCCCCGGCCCCGCCACCGCGGCCGGGTGAAGCACGTCGCGCACCTCGTCGCCGTCGCCGTAGCGGATCAGGTCGCCGAAGTTGTCCTGCACCACGGTCAGATGGTCTTCGTGGTAGCGGATGTTGGTGGGGAGGTTCTTCGCGTCCCGCAGCCCAATGATCCGCTGCTTCGCCATGTTGGGCGCCTTCCACAGGACGTCCAGCGCCACCTGGTCCGTCTTCACCAGCGAGCGCTCGTTGGTGCCGGGGCGGTCCAGGTAGAAGTAGATGAAGCCCCGCGCGTCCGCCTGGTAGTCCAGCAGCCCCGTGTCCGCCAGCGCCTGCGAGCGGCGGTCGCGCGCGCGGGCGATCAGCTCCAGCGCGCGCGCCCCGTTCCACCCCTCGGCCGGGGCCTGGGCGCGCGCC
>DASVQP010000064.1 GCA_036389135.1 Longimicrobium sp. | reverse complement strand
GTCTTGCCGGCTTCGGCACGCGCGCGGCGCCGGGGACCGGGGTCCCCGCGCCGCGCCCATGCCGCGCCGCCGGCTAGCGCTTGCTGAACTGGAAGCGCTTGCGGGCGCCCGGACGGCCGGGCTTCTTCCGCTCCACCTCGCGCGGGTCGCGGGTCAGCAGACCCTCGGGGCGCAGGCGGGTGCGGTTGGTCTCGTCGACCTCCAGCAGCGCGCGCGCCACGCCCAGCCGGATCGCGTCCGCCTGGCCGCGGAGGCCGCCGCCGTTGACGTTCACCTTGACGTCGAACTTCCCTTCGTTCTCCGTGGCCACCAGCGGGCGCTGCGCGCTCTGCCGGAGGACGTGGCGGGGAAGGTAGTCTTCGATGGTGCGCCCGTTGATCTCCCACGCGCCGTTGCCGGGGCGAAGGTACACGCGCGCCACCGACGTCTTGCGGCGCCCGATGGCGTGGAACTGTTCAGTAGCCATTGTCTAGGTGCCGATCTCAGAAGGTGAGTGTTTCCGGGTTCTGCGCGACGTGCGGATGCTCGGCCCCGGCGTACACCTTGAGCTTCTTCCGCATCTGGCGCCCCAGGGCGTTCTTGGGGAGCATTCCCTTGACCGCGAGCTCGATGACGCGCTCGGGGTGGCGGGCGATCATCTCCTTGAAGGGGATGAACTTCTCGTGCCCCATGTACCCGGTGTGCTTGAAGTAGGCCTTCTGGTCGGCCTTGTTGCCGGTGAGCTGGACCTGGTCGGCGTTGATGACGATTACGTAGTCACCGGTGTCCAGGTGCGGCGTGTAGGTCGGCTTGTGCTTCCCGCGCAGGATGCGGGCGACCTCGGTGGCGATGCGGCCCAGAACCTTGCCGCCGGCGTCCACCACAAACCACTTGTGCTCGATCTCGCCGGCCTTTACGGCATACGTCTTCATGATGCTCCCCACTCCGCCGCGCCCTTGGAGCGCGCGGAATGCCGGCCACGCGCCGGCGGTGATAGTAGAAAAAATCTCCGCCTCCGGAAGCTCCGGGGCGGGCATAGCGTGGAACACTACAGCCCGAAAGGATACCCAACTTCCGTGCGGGTGTCAAGGCGTCGCGCCGGGTTTTCGCCTGTTCCGCGGCGTCCCTGCCCGGGCGGGCATCGCATCGGCCTCACGCGGAGACGCGGAGGAGAGGCGCGGAGGTTTCTCCGCAACTCCCGCTGTTCAGAGCGCCTCGACGCCCGAGCGGATCGTGCGGATGGGGAGATAAAGGTGCAGGCGGTCGTCTTCCAGAGGCGCGAAGCCGTTCCGGCGGTAGAACGCGGCGGCGGGCGGCTTCGAATACACTTCGACCGCGAAGATGCCGATGACCTCCGCGGCGCGGACGGAGCGCCGCAGTGCATCCGCTAGCAGTGCCTTCCCCACCCCGCCTCCCTGCGCGGCGCGATCGACTCCGAGCCGTGCCAGCTTCACCGTCGGGATCGAGTAGCGCGGCAGACGACCACGCTCGGGCTCGGGGAGGTCACCGGCGGGGAATCGCCGGCGGCGAGCGTATAGTAGCCCAGGACTCGGTTTCCACCCTGTTCCGTTGCGAGGTAGGTGCGGCTGATATTCCGCTCCTGGTTCCGCCGCGCGTGCCGCCGAAAGAACTCGTCGAGGGCGGGCTCGCCGCAATCGAACGACGCTCGATCGTGCCCGCGCCCGCGAGGTTTGATGTCCATCGGGATCGGGTTCATCAGCCCTCGTCCGGGTGATCGAACGATCTGACGAAATCGTGGTGGTGCCGCAGCGTCCGCAGGAGCGCCTCAGAGCGCCTTTCCCGTGCGCCGCCGTGTCTCTATGTGAGCCCTGCGGCACTCCGCACCTCCGCGACGAGACACGCTTCTCTTGACAATCGAAAGGAGCGGCACGTACTCTTCCTTTCGACCATCGAAAGGAGCTTGCATTGACGGACAAGGATCGCGGCGACCTGATCCAGGGGACGCTGGACATGCTGGTGCTCAAGGCGCTGCAGTTGGAGCCGATGCACGGCTGGGGGATCACCGAACGGATCGAGCAGTGGTCGGGGAACGTGCTGCAGATGAACCAGGGCTCGCTCTACCCGGCGCTCTACCGGCTGCAGCGGCAGGGGCTGATCCGCTCGGAGTGGCGCACGACGGAGAACAACCGCCGCGCCCGCTACTACGCGCTGACGGAGGAGGGAAAGGAGCGCTTCGTGGAGGAGCGGAGCCACTGGGAGCGCCTGTCGCGGGCGGTCAACCTGGTGCTCGCCACAGACACCCGCTGATCGCGAGGGCACCATGAGGCTTATCCGTGAGGCCTGGCACCGGCTGCGCAACTCCATGCGGCGCGACGAGCTGGACGGCGGCCTGGACGAGGAGATGCGCTTCCACATCGATCAGCTGACGCAGAAGAACGTGCGCGCGGGGATGGAGCCGGCCCAGGCGCGGCGGGCGGCGCTGGTGGAGTTCGGCGGAGTGGAGCGGCACAAGGAGGCGGTGCGCGACGAGGCGCGCCCCCGCCTGCTGGAAGACCTGGGGCAGGACACGCGCTACGGCGTACGCGTGCTGCGTGGCGCGCCCGGCTTCACGCTGGTGGCCATCGGCACCATCGCACTGGGCGTCGGCGCGATGACGGCGATCTTCTCGGCCGTGAACCACGTGCTCCTCCGTCCGCTCCCCTTCCCTGCCTCCGAGCGGCTGGTGGTGCCGCAGGCGCGGAGCATGGAGGACGGCAGCCAGTGGAACGTCACCTACGCGGATTACGAGGACTGGAAGACGAACGGAGTCTTCGCCCGCGCGGCCGTGTACCAGCCGGTCGACTGGAACGTCGCCGACGAGCGGGAGGCGGAGCGGCTCACCGGCGCGGCGGTAACTCCCGATTTCTTTGCCACGCTGGGGATGGCGCCCACGCTGGGCCGCTTCTTCGTGTCCGAGGAGTTCGACCCCGAATCTCCCCGCGTGGTCGTGCTCTCGTACGAGCTGTGGCAGCGCATGTTCGCGGGCGACCGCGCCATCGTGGGGAAGACGCTGCGGATCGGCGGGCGGCCGCGCCAGGTGGTGGGGGTGGCGCCACGGGGGATGGCCTTTCCCCGCGAGGCGGCGCTGTGGGCGCCGCTCCGCCTGTCGCCCGCCGACCGGCCGGACCTGGAGCGGCGGGACAACTTCATCTTCAGCGCAATCGCGCGCCTCAAGCCAGACGAGCCGCTTCGCCGCGCGCGTGCCGAGCTGGAGTCGATCGCCGGTCGCGTGGCGCAGGAGCACCCGGTCGCCCGCAAGGGGGTGACGATCACGGCGGCTCCCCTCATCGACTACGTGGTGGGGGAGGAGCTGCCGCTCACGCTCTGGCTGCTGATGGGCGCGGTGAGCCTGGTGCTCGCCATCGGATGCCTGAACGTCGCCAACCTGCTGCTGAGCCGCGCGGCCGGGCGCGGACGTGAGCTCGCCGTGCGCATCGCCCTGGGTGCCGGGGGCGGGCGTCTCGTGCGCCAGCTCCTCACCGAGAGCCTGATTCTGGCCGTGGCCGGCGGGGTGCTGGGGTCGGCGCTCGCCTACGCAGGCGTGCGCGCGCTGGCGCTGACCGCACCCGAGGGCACGCCGCGCATGGAGGAGCTCTCGCTGGACCCGCGGGCGCTGCTCTTCGCCCTGGCGGTCTCCATCCTTTCGGCGGTGCTCTTCGGGCTGGCGCCCGCCATCGGCATGGCCCGCCGCGCCGTGCTCTCCCCCACGCTGGGCGAAGAGGACCGGCGCAGCACCGCGGGCGTACGCGGACGGCGGGTGCGCAAGGCGCTCGCGTCGGGTGAGATCGCGCTCTCGCTGGTGCTTCTGGTGGGCTCCGCGCTGCTGCTCAAGAGCCTGGCGCAGCTGTACTCGGTGGATCCCGGCTTCCAGACCGCGGGGGTGGCCACCGCGTCCGTGGTGCTGCAGGGCGAGCGATACGACAGCGCCTCGGCGAGCGTGGCGGCCATAAGCGAGATCCTGGACCGCGTGGCGGCGCTCCCCGGCGTCCGCGGCTCGGCCGCCGCGTCGGCGCTCCCGCTGGGGGGCGGAGGGTTCTACCTGGGCCGCTCCTTCCTGGCGGATGGGCGGCCGGAGCCCCCGGCCGGCATGGAGGTGAGCGGGATGTGGACGGTGGTCACGCCCGGGTACTTCTCCACCCTGCGCCTGCCGGTGGTGCGCGGGCGCGAGTTCACGAGCGCGGACCGGAAGGGGGCGACTCCGGTGGCCGTCGTCAACCGCGAGTTCGCGCGGCGCATGTTCCCCAACGAGAACCCCATCGGCAAGCGCATCCGCTCGTGGCGCGACGAGAACCTTCTGCGCGAGATCGTGGGCGTGACCGAGGACGTGCGCTACATGGGCGCGGGCGACGAGATCGGCCCCCTGGTGTACGTGCCGCATGCGCAGGACACCTGGAACTCGATGGTCCTGGTGATCGGCACGGATGGCCCCACCGCCCCGGTGATCCGCGCGCTGCGCGCCGCGATCGCGGAGATCGACCCGGGGCTGGGGGTGAGCGAGGTGCAGACGATGGACGAGGTGTTCGAGCGCTCGGTGGCGCCGCAGCGCTTCACGGCCTCGCTGCTGGGCGGCTTCGCGGGCGTCGCGCTGCTGCTCGCCTGCATCGGGATCTACGGCGTGCTGGCGTACGGCGTGGCGCAGCGGCGGCGCGAGTTCGGCATCCGCATGGCGCTGGGCGCCGGCACTGGCGAGATCCGCCGCATGGTGGCGCGAGAGGCCGCGCGAATCACTGCCTGGGGCCTCGCCTTCGGCCTGGCGCTCGCCTTCGCGGCGACGCAGGGGATGTCCGCGCTCCTGTACGGCGTGCGCCCCACGGACGGCGCCACCTACCTTGGCGTATGCACGGTGCTCACCACGGTGGCACTCGCCGCGAGCTGGCTCCCGGCCCGCCGCGCCAGCCGCGCCGACCCCATGGAGGCGCTGCGCGGAGAATAGCAGTTCGGGATGCTTCCGATCCCTCTTCCTCCCCGGCGCGCGGCCTCACGCGGAGAACTCGTAGGCGCTGGAGGAGCGCCAGTTCTTTGGAGCGCGAAGCGGCGGGTCGGCAGAAAACAGCTCAATACAAACCTTCGTCGCGCTCCCCGAACCTCCTGGTTCCCCGCGGCGACAAGCCCCAACGAGGTGGAAGCAGCCATGAGAGATCCAACTGTCGTCCTCCCTTGTAGACCACGTCCGGGGCCGCGCCGGGAGCGCGGTTTCTCCCGCCGCGGCGGGCGTCATCTCGCCTGTGCGCTCCTGGCCTGGTGCATGGGGAGCGCATCCGCCGCGGGGGCCCAGACGCCACCCGCGGCCCCGCGGCCGGTCACCACCTATCTGAGTCTCCCCCTGGACGTGGTGGCTCGGCCGGTGCCGCAGCCCGTCCGTGCCGAGGATGGCCAGCGCTACCTCGTCTATCGTCTGTTCGTCACCAGCTGGGCCGACGTGGACCTGCGCCTTCGATCGGTGGAGGTGCTCGATGGGACCACTGGCGCCGTGCTCGCGGCGTACGATTCCACCTCGCTCTCCGATCCCCGGCGGCAGCGGACGACCCAGTACATCGAGAGCGACTCGATCACTCCGGCCAACCGCGCGCTGCCGGCCGGCCGCACCGCCACGATCGCGGTGGTGATCTCCCTCGCCCCCACCGCGCCGGCTCCCTCCACCCTCGTCCACCGGATCTCTCTGGATAGCGATTCCACGATCCGGCTGCGTACGGAGAGTGGAAGCGCCTCGGAGGCGCTGGTGGCGACCTCCGAGGTTGTGCTCGTGGAGCGGCGGCCCCCTCCGGTGCTGGGGCCTCCCCTTCGCGGCGGCAACTGGCGCTGCGGCAATGGGCTCGCGCTGAGCAACGGGCATGCGGCGCTGGTGGCACGTGCTTCCCGTATCCGGGTGCCGCAGCGGTTCGGCTGTGATTTCATTCGCGTGGACTCCATCGGAAGCAATCTTCCGAGCCCGTTTCCGAACGACATCACGAACGAGATGTTCTACGGGTATGGAGCCGAGGTGCTGGCCGTGGCGGACGGCGTGATCATTTCCGTTCAGGACGGGATCCCCGAAAACGTCCCACGAGTCGACGGGCGGACCATCATGCCCGTGCCGCTGACCGACAAAACGGTTTCGGGGAACTGGCTGGCGCTGGACCTGGGGGGCGGCCGCTACGCGTTCTACGCCCACTTCATTCCGGGTTCGATTCGCGTGCGGGCGGGGCAGCGCGTGCGGCGCGGAGCCGTCCTGGGGAGACTCGGGAACTCCGGGAACAGCGTTGGACCACACCTGCACTTTCACGTCGGCGACACCCGGTCGCTGAACGGCACGGAGGGGCAGCCGTACGTGTTCGAGCGCTACCGGGTTCTCGGACGCCATCACCCCGCCGGGGCTCCGTCGGAGCAGAGGATGACCGTGCCGCTGGACGATGCCGTCATCTGGTTTCCCACGCCCTGAGAGTAGCTGCGTCCTGGATTACGGCGGGTGGGGAACGGCGCCCGAACCGCGGGCGTCAACACGAAACAGAGGCACCGAGAGAACCTCTCTCGGTGCCTCTGTGTCTCTGTGTGAGCCCAGCAGTTCCTCAGGTCAGGAACGTCTCCAGGAACCGCGCCCTCGACTGGTGACGGAGGCGGAGGAGAGCCTTCTCCTTGATCTGCCGCACGCGCTCGCGCGTGATGCCGAACTTCTCGCCGATCTGCTCCAGCGTCATCGGCTCCGCGTCGCCCAGGCCGAAGTAGAGGCGCAGTACGCGCGACTCACGCTCGGTGAGCGTCCCCAGCGCCTCGTCGATCGAGCGCTTGAGGGCGTCCTCGTAGACCTCCTCGTCCGGCCCGGGGGAGAACTGGTCGGAAAGGTAGTCGAGGAGCTGCCCGTCCTCGCCGGGGACGAGCGGGGCGTCCAGGGAGAGGTAGACCTGCGACATCGCCAGCGCGTGGCTGACCTCGTCCTCCGGCACCTCCAGCTCGCTCGCGATCTCCTGCAGCGTCGGCTCGCGCCCCAGCTCCTGCGTCATGGCCGAGGAGCGGCGGCCGATGCGGTGGACGGCGCCCGCGCGGCTGAGCGGCACCCGCACGATGCGCGACTGCTCGGCCAGCGCCTGCAGGATCGCCTGCCGGATCCACCAGACGGCGTACGAGATGAACTTGATCCCCTTGGTCTCGTCGAACTTCCGCGCGGCGCGGATCAGCCCGATGTTCCCTTCGTTGATCAGGTCCGAAAGCGAGACGCCCTGGTTCTGGTACTTCTTCGCGACCGCCACCACGAAGCGCAGGTTGGAGCGCACGAGATGCTCCAGCGCGTCCGGCGCGCCGTCACGGATCAGGCGCGCGAGCCGCGCCTCTTCGTTCCGGTCGATCAGCGGGTACACGCTGATCTCGCGAAGGTACTGGTCCAGCGATTCGGATTCGGAGGAGACGCGTTTGGCGGGGCTGAACGTCATGGGGGTGCTCCGGGGCGAAGCAGACAACGCAGAATGTGGGGCTCTGCGGAGGACACCGGACGGGCAAACGCGGCGTCGCAAAAGGGGAAGGCGGGGAGAGGCCGCGCAGCCTGTTGGGGGGACACGAGCGTCCGCCCACCGGGTCACGCGTTGAGTATGGGCAAGCACCCCGGAAGGTGTCAACCCCCGGCGGGAACAAAAGGCTTGACAACGTGAGTTTTCGACGTGCTGGCGGATTCTGTACGCACTTTTTTCTGGATCGAGTAGCACAGAGTTGCTCCAGGTGACCCGAAAGTGAGAAGCGGGCGCGAGGATCGTCCTCGCGCCCGCTTTCCGTTTTCCGTTGCCCGCGGTGCTACCGGATCACTTCTCCGATCCTCGTCCAGCGGACGGCGGTGAGCCACGAGAACTGCTGGGTGATGTCTTTTTCGAACGAATAGTAGACGAACATGGGCCGCCCCTTCACCGCGCTCTCGTCGAAGAAGCCCCAGTAGCGGGAGTCTTCGGAGTTGTCGCGGTTGTCGCCGAGCGCGAACAGTTTGCCAGGCGGCACCACGATCGGCCCCCAGTTGTCGCGGGTGGGGCGGTAGCGGCGGCGCTCGCGGAGGGTGCCCGCCAGGAAGTCCTTTTGCCAGATCATCCGCGGCTCGCGGGGATCGCTGAGCGGGTCCACGTGGCGGGCGTAGGGCTCGTCCAGCGGCTTTCCGTTCCTGAAGAGCACCTTGTCGCGCATCTCCAGCGTGTCGCCCCCCACTCCCACCAGCCGCTTCACGTAGTTGCGGTGCGGGTCGTGGGGCGGCAGAAAGACCAGGACGTCGCCGCGTTTGGGATGCGAGAAGGCGGGGAGCCGCGTGCCGGTGACGGGGATCTCCGCGCCGTACACCGCCTTGTTGACGAGAAGGAAATCCCCGATCAGGAGCGTCCCCTCCATCGACCCCGTGGGGATCTTGTACGCCTCCACCAGAAAGGTGCGGATCCCCAGGAAGAGGAGGATGGCGGTGCAGATGGCCTTGGTCCACTCCCACATCCACCGCCCGGTGGAGACGGAGCCGCGCGGATCGGCGAGCGTCACGCGGCGCTCGGCGGGGGGCTGTCCGTCGAAGGGATGTGGGGAATGCAGTTCTTCCATCGTGAGTTCGCCGCCGCGGTACCGCAGGGTGGGGCTGGATGCCCGGTCTGGTACGTACACGCGAGGTTTGGGCCCGTTCCGGGGACCGCGAACGGCAATTTCACACAGAGACGCAGAGGGGATACAGAAAGAACTACAAAGAGGTTCTCTGCGTCTTGTAGTTCCCTCTGCGCCCTCTGTGTGATGGTTTTCCTTTTCAGTATGGCGAGCCGCCGTAGTTGTCGATCTGGGCGCGCTGGAGTTTGCCGGAGTAGTCCACGTAGCAGACCTTGGTCTCCGAGTAGAACTCGTACACTTCCCAGCCGCCCTCGCGGTGGCCGTTGCCCGTCTGCTTCACGCCGCCGAAAGGGAGGTGCGCCTCGGCGCCGATGGTGGGCGCGTTCACGTAGGTGATGCCGTTGTCCAGGTACTGCAGCGCACGGAACGAGATGTTCACGTCGCGCGTGTAGACGGAGCTGGAGAGGCCGTACTTCACCTCGTTGTTGATGCGGAACGCCTCGTCCACGTCGCTGAAGCGGATCACCGAGAGCACCGGGCCGAAGATCTCCTCCGTCGCCAGGCGCGAGCCGGGCTTCACGTCGGCGAAGATGGTGGGCTGGAAGAACCAGCCGTCGTCCACTCCCTCCCCCGTGGCGCGCTCGCCGCCGATGACCAGGCGCGCCTCCGAGCGGCCGATCTCGATGTAGCTCTTCACCTTGTCGAGCGCCCTCTCGTTGATCAGCGGACCGATCTCGGCGCCGTCCTCCAGGCCGTAGCCCAGAGTGAGGCCCTTCGCCTTCTCCACCAGGCGCTCCAGGAACTCGTCGTGGATCGAGTCGTGGAGAAGGAGGCGGCTGGTGGCGGTGCAGCGCTGCCCCGTGGTGCCGAACGCGCCCCACAGGACGCCTTCCAGCGCCAGGTCGAGGTCGCCATCGGCCATCACGATCTGCGCGTTCTTGCCGCCCATCTCCAGCGACAGCCGCTTGTGCGACTCGCCGCACGCGCGCCCGATGATGCTTCCGGTCGCGGTGGAGCCGGTGAAGGAGATCGCCGCGACGTCCGGGTGGTTGACGATGGCCGCGCCCGTCGCGCCCTCTCCGTGCACCAGGTTGACGACCCCCTTGGGAATGCCGGCCTCCTCAAGGATCTCCACCAGGAGCTGCACGGTGTGCGGCACGTCCTCGCCCGGCTTGATGACCACCGTGTTCCCGCACACCAGCGCGGGGAACATCTTCCAGGTGGGGATGGCGAGCGGGAAGTTGAAGGGGGTGATCAGCCCGCACACGCCGATGGGGCGGCGGTACGTCATCGCCCACTTGTTGGAAAGCTCCGACGGCACCGTCTTGCCGAAGAGGCGGCGCCCCTCGACGCCGGCGTAGTAGGCGGTGTCGATCCCTTCCTGCACGTCGCCGCGCGTCTCGGTGAGCACCTTTCCCATCTCGCGCGTGGCGGCCTTTGCGATCTCGTCCTTGCGCTCGCTGAGCAGGTCGCCCACGCGGCGCAGGATGTTGCCGCGGTCCGGCGCCGGGGTGCGCGCCCACGCCGGGAATGCCTCCTTCGCGGCGGCCACCGCGCGGTCCACGTCGTCCTGGCCGGAGCGCGGCCACAGCCCGATCACCTCCGACCAGCGGGCCGGGTTGCGGTTCTCGAAGTACTCGCCCGAAGACGGCTCCACCCACTCGCCGCCGATGAAGTTCCTGAACTTGTCCGCCATGTTCCGCCCTTTTCTGGGGAGTGCCGTACCGCGTTTTGGTGCGGGCGGGAATCTAACTATCGCGCGGGGAGGTGCAACCGGGAGGCCTGCTCGCGCCGCAGCATGCGCAAACAAGACGGCGCAGACTCGCTGCGCCCCCCTACACTTCCTGAACGAAGCGCCTCCGGCCGCCCGCCTTTCACCGATCTAGGGCGCGGAGTGAAGGAAACGGGCTCTGCTTCCCGCGCGGATCCATCCAATGTTCAGTGGCCCGTGCATGGTGACCCCGGGACCAGGCCGCGCCAAAGATCCCGCGTACCTGCAGCCGAACGTGGGGTGGTGCGGTGTGCGCGGCTGAGACCGTCTCCTTCACTGCGCGCCAGAGGTTCTTGCTGCGAGGCCGCCGAGTGGGTGCGGCGCTTCGTTCAGGAAATCGGGAGGCGCCAAGCGAATCCGAAGGGGCAGGACGCTCGAGTCGTCCTCGCGCGGCTCGTGGATGCTTGACGCCCACGATCCGCGCGAGCATCTTACCCCTCACACTCTGAGGGGAGAGGCGATGGACCAGACGCTGGACCTGCTCAAGGGCACGCTCGACGTCCTCATCCTGCGCACGCTGGCCGGCGATCCGATGCACGGCTACGGGATCTCGCAGTGGATCCGCGACCGTACCGGCGGCGTGCTCCAGGTGCAGGATGCCGCGCTCTACCAGGCGCTGCGGCGGCTGGAGGCGAAGGGGTGGCTGGCGGCCGAGTGGGGTCTTTCCGAGAACAACCGCCGCGCCCGCTACTACTCGCTCACCGCCGAGGGTCGCGCCCAGCTGCGCGCGGAAGCATCCGCGTGGCGGCGCTACGCGGCGGCGGTGTTCCAGGTTCTCGAACCCGTCCCGGAGGGCTGATGGGCTCGCCCAGATTCCCGCGCCGCTTCACCCTCCCCTGGCGCGGCGCCAGGGAGATCCGCGACGAGGTGGATGAAGAGCTCGCCTTCCACCTGGACATGCGGACCGACGCGCTGGTGCGGGAGGGGATGGACCGCGATGCGGCGCACACACGGGCGCGTCGCGAGTTCGGAGACCTGGAAGAGGCGAGGCGGTCGATGCGTGAAGCGGATGCGCGGACGGAGGGGCGGCGGCGGCGCGCGGAGTGGCTGGACGAGCTTCGGCAGGACGTGCGCTTCGCCGTGCGCGCGTTGCGCAGGAGCCCTGGATTCGCCGCGGCCGCGATGCTGACGCTGGCCCTCGGCATCGGCGCGAGCACGGCCATGTTCAGCGTTCTGAACGGCGTGCTCCTGCAAGACCTGCCGGTGGAGGACCAGGACCGGATCGCCGTGCTCTGGACGGCGGCGCCCGCGCGCTCCTTCGATCACCTCCCCGTCACGCACCAGGAGCTGACGGCGTTCCGCCAGTCGACGCGCGAGCTCCGGGCAGTGGCGGGGGTCGCGTACCAGGGCGCGCTGGAGCAGGTGCTGACGGACGCGAGCCGGCCCGTCACCGTGAACGCGACCTGGGTCACGGGGAACCTGTTTTCCGTCCTCGGCGTCGTCCCCGCCCTCGGGCGCACCCTGCTGCCGTCCGACGACGTGCCGGGCGCCGCGCCCGCGATGGTGATCGGCTACGGCTTCTGGCAGCGCCACTTTGGCGGCGACGTGGCGGCGGTGGGGCGCACGTTCGAGATGAACGGGAAGCGCTTCTCCGTCGTCGGCGTCCTGCCGCGCGGCTTCGAGTACCCGCGCGGGGCCGAGGTCTGGGTCCCCGCGCTCCCCGACTTCCCGGCCACCCTCGAGGCGAAGGCAGATCCGTCGCAGGTCATCGTCTACGACCTGGTCGGCCGCCTCGCACCCGGCTCGACGACGGAGGCCGCGCGCGACGAATTCGACGCATTCCTGCGCGCGGGCGATGCGCAGCGGCCGGCGGCGCTGCGCGGCACGAAGGCGGTGGTCACCCCGCTCCCCGAGCTGATCACCGGCGATGCACGCGCGGCGCTCTGGACGGGCGCGGCGGCGGTGGGGCTTCTCCTGCTGATCGCCTGCGCCAACGTCGCGAACCTCCTCCTGATCCGCGGCTCGGCACGGGCGCAGGAGCTCGCCATCCGCAGCGCGCTGGGCGCCGCGAGACGGCGGCTGGTGCATCAGCTCCTGACCGAGAGCGCGGTGCTGGCGCTCGCGGGCGGAGCGCTCGGGATCGTGCTGGCGGCCACGGGCGTGCGCCTGCTTGCCGCCTTCGCCACGCCGGAGCTCCCGCGGCGCGAGATGATCGGCATCGACGCGCGCGTGCTGGCGTTCGCGCTCACGGCGACGGCGGCGGCGGCGCTCCTCTCGGGCCTGCTGCCGGCACTGCTGGCCGCGGCGGGGGAGCTGAGCGTGTGGCTGCGCGGCGGGCATCGCTCGTCGCCGGTAAACCGCGGCGGCCGCGCGCTCCGCCACGGGCTGGTGATCGGCCAGGTCTCCCTCGCCATCCTGGTGGTCGCGGGCGCGGGGCTCCTGGTGCGCAGCCTGGTCGTGCTCCAGAACGTCGATCTCGGCTTCGAACGCGAGCGGCTCCTGGTGCTGCAGACGAGCTTTCCGCCGAAGCTTCTCCCCGAGCGCCCCGCGCAGGTCGCGCTGCAGGAGGAGATGGTGGCGCGGGTGGCCGCGATTCCGGGTGTGACGGGCGCGGCCGCGCTTCCCCGCCCTCCCTACTCCGGCGAGGGTGGCTGGAGCGCGATGTTCACCGGCCAGGGGCAGAGCGCCGAGGCGCAGGCGGCGAATCCGGTGGTGAACCTGGAGGTAGTGGGGCCCGGCTTCTTTCGCACCCTGCAGATCCCCCTGCGCCGCGGCCGCGCGTTCGGGGCACAGGACCGGGAGGGTGCGCCGGGCGTGGCCATCCTCAGCGAGTCCGCGGCGAAGCAGGCATGGCCCGGCGAGGACCCCATCGGCAAGCAGGTCAAGCTCGGCGGCCCCGACTCCCCGGGCGAATGGGCCACCGTCGTCGGAGTGGTGGCGGAGACGCGATACCGCGAGCTGACGAGCGCGCAGCCGACTCTGTACCTGCCGATCCGCCAGTTCCCCGGCCCGGTGCCGATGACGCTCGCGGTGCGCACGCGCTCCGATCCCGCCGGGGTGCTCCCGCAGCTCCGCGCCGTCCTGCGCGACATCCACCCCGAGCTCGCGGTGGCGGGCGGCGGCTCGATGCGGCAGCTGATGGCGGCGCCGCTCGCGCGGCCCCGGTTCAGCACCTGGCTGCTGGTCACCTTTGCCGCGGCCACGCTCCTGCTCGCGGCAGTCGGGCTTTACGGCGCCATCGCCGCGACCGTGCGCGGACGGACGCGCGAGTTTGGGATCCGGCTCGCGCTCGGCGCCCGCGCGGAGGAGCTGCGCACGCTCGTGGTGCGCCAGGGGTTGCACCTGGCGCTCTGGGGATGCATCCTGGGGATCGCGGGCGCTCTGGCGGGGACACGCGTGCTGCGGAGCCTGCTCTTCGAAGTGAGCCCCACCGACCCGGCAACGTTCGTCGTGGTCGTAGGGGTCATCCTCGCGACCGCCGCCCTCGCCTCCTACCTCCCCGCGCGCCGCGCCAGCCGGGTCGATCCGGTGCACGCGCTGCGGGCGGAGTAGCAACAGCGTAGCACTGGAAACAGGAGGCCCAGAGAAGCGCATCTTCTCTGGGCCTCCCGCGTTAGAAGGACACCCACTTCCTGAACGGAGCGCCTGACGGATACCTGCCCTGCGTCGATCTCGGGCGCGTAGTGAAGGAAACGATCTGCGCCGTGCGATCCGATCCAGCCCATGTTCCGTCGCCCGTCCGCAGCGATCGACGCGAGCAGACTGGACCGGTGCGCCACGACCGAGTCGTTCTCAACTTCGAGAGCAATGGTTCGGCGGCGCGCAGATCCCAACCTCACTGCAGCCGAACATGGGATGGTGCAGTGTACGCGGCAGAGCCCGTCTCCTTCACTGCGCGCCACAAGTATTCTGCCGCGAAGCCGCGGGCGGGGTGGGGCGCTCCGTTCAGGAAATGAGTTCGTTCAGGCGAATCCGAAGGCGAAGGCCAGAACCGCCGCGCCGGAGAGGAGGGCGGACCAGAGCGCCCAGAGCTTGTAGAAGGCGAGATCCGGGTGGAGGCGCTTGTAGAGCCAGGCCAGCGCCGCGCCCCCTCCGAACGTCCCGATCATCCACGCGGCGGCGAAGAGCAGCCAGCCGAGCGCACCCAGGCCGCGCATCAGCCTTCGCGCACCAGCTCGTAGCGCTCGATCTTCTTGTAGAGGTTCGAGCGGGGCATGTCCAGGATGCGCGCGGTCTCGGAGACGTTCCAGTCGTTCTCGCGCAGCTTCTGGATGATGAAGGCACGCTCGGCCGCTTCCTTGAACTCCGCGAACGTGTTGCAGGAGAGGAGGTCGCTGGAGAGGCCGCCCCCCTTCATGTGCCCCGAGACCAGGAGGTCCACGTCGTCCGCGCCGACGGCGGGGCCGGAGCTGAGGATCATGAGGCGCTCGACGGTGTTGCGCAGCTCGCGCACGTTGCCGGGCCAGTCCATCCGCTGCATGCGGTCCAGCGCGTCGTCGGTGAAGCGGCGCGGCTTGACGGCGCCCTCCTGCGCGTAGCTTTCGGCAAAGTGCTGCACCAGCATGGGGATGTCTTCGCGGCGCTCCCGCAGCGGCGGCACGTGCAGCGGGATCACGTTCAGCCGGTAGAAGAGGTCCTCGCGGAAGCGCCCGCCGCGGATCTCCTCCTCCAGGTCCTTGTTGGTGGCCGCCAGCACCCGCACGTCCACACGGATCTGCTTGGCGCCGCCCACGCGCGTGACGATCCCCTCCTGCAACGCGCGCAGCACCTTGGCCTGCGCGTTCAGGCTCATGTCGCCGATCTCGTCCAGGAAGAGCGTGCCTCCATCCGCCACCTCGAACTTGCCGGCGCGGTCCTCGTGGGCGCCGGTGAAGGAGCCCTTCATGTGACCGAAGAGCTCACTCTCGATCAGCTCGGAGGGGATCGCGGCGCAGTTCAGCTCCACGAACGTCTTCTCCGCGCGCGGCGAGAGGCGGTGGACGGCGCGCGCGACCAGCTCCTTGCCCGTGCCGTTCTCGCCGGTGATGAGGACGCGGGCGTCGGTGGGGGCCACCTTTTCGACGCGGTCCAGCACCTGGCGCAGGGCGAAGGAGCGGCCCACGATGGCGTGCCGGCTCTCCACCTCGCCGCGCAGGCGGGCGTTCTCGGCAATCAGCCCGTTCTGCTGCAGCGCGTTGCGCAGCACCAGCAGGGTGCGGTCCGTGTCCAGCGGCTTTTCCAGGAAGTCGAACGCTCCGCGGCGCGTGGCCTCCACGGCGGTGTCGATGGTGCCGTGGCCGCTGATCATCACCACCACGGCCGTCGGGTCCATCTCGCGCAGGTGGGTGAGCGCCTCCAGCCCGTCCGTGCGCGCCATCTTCACGTCCATGAAGGTGACGTCCGGGCGGAACTCGCCGTAGATGCCGTACGCCTCCTGCGCGCCGGCGGCGGTGCGGACCTCGTGGTCCTCGTACTCGAAGAGCTGCGCGAGGACGCGGCGGATCCCGTCCTCGTCGTCTACCACCATGATGCGGGCCATGGATCTACTGGTTGGTCGGCGAAAGGATCAGCTCTCCGCCCTCCACCCGGGCAGATGCGACCCCGGGCGGAAGCGTGAAGGGGTACTCGTTGGGCTCGGTGCCGGGCTCGTTGCGCCGCCCCAGCCGCTCCAGCGCCATAGGATAGTAACTCGCCGGCACGGGGAGGCGCGCGATGGCCACGTCCTGCACGTTGAGCGCGCCGTGGCCGGGGCGCAACTCTCGCAGCGACCCGCTCACCATCACCTCCACCGTGTCCGGGAGGAAGCGCCGCGCCTGCGCCAGCTCCGGCGAGTCGGGGAGTAGGTCCTTGGGGACTTTCCCGGTGAGCTTGAGCGTGTTGTCCACGAAGTCCACGGCGGGATCGTGCAGCGGCCCGGTGAGCCCGGCCAGGTCGTAGCGCAGCAGCGAGGTGAACTCGACGTCGGTGAGGTGCACCGTGTCCTGGTCCCTGCGCATGCGGGCGAGCTTCTCCTGCGCCTGCGCCGCCGCCTCGGGCGACACCTTGGTGGCCGCCACGCTGCCGCCGCCGCCCAGCCCCGGAATGAGGTCGCGAAAGAACCACGCCCCGAACCCCAGGAGCGCCACGACCAACAGCAGCCCCAGCGTCCCGCCCCGTCGTCTCGCCATCGTCGCCCCCGTCGTGGATTCGTGCCGCGCTCTGCCGTTCAGACCCGCTAACCTACCCCGCGCGAGCGGGCATTGTTTCCCCCGCCAGCGCCGCCACGGCCTCGGCCGCGCGGTCCACCTCCGCCTCCGTCGTCGCCCAGCCGACGGAGAAGCGGACGCCGCCCGTCGCCTCGGTGCCCAGGATGCGGTGGGCCTCCGGGGCGCAGTGCAGCCCCGCGCGCGTCATCACCCCGAAGTCGCGGTCCAGCCGCGCCGCCATCTGCGACGGATCGAACCCGTCCACCGTCACCGTGACGATCCCCGCCCCCTCCGGCGCCGCGGAGGAGAGGAGGCGCAGCCCGGGGATGCCGCCCAGCCGCTCGCGCAGCCTTGCCTTGAGCGTGCTCTGCCGCTCGTGGATCGGCTCCACACCGCGCGCCAGCACCCACTCCACGCCAGCCAGCAGCCCCGCGATGCCGGGCCCGTTCTGCGTCCCCGCCTCTAGCCGGTCGGGCATGGCGTCGGGCATCCCGGAGGGGCCCGACTCGGCGCCGGTGCCACCCGCGAAGACGGGCTCGATCTCCACCCCTTCGCGCACGTACAGGCCGCCGGTGCCCTGCGGCCCCAGCAGCCCCTTGTGCCCGGTGAAGGCCAGGAGGTCGATCCCCATCGCCTCCACGTCTACGGCGATGTGGCCGGCGCTCTGGGATGCATCCACCAGCACCAGCGCGCCGTTCGCATGCGCCCGCGCGGCAAGCTCGGCCACGGGCGCCACGGTGCCCAGGACGTTGGATGCGTGCGACAGGACGAGGAGGCGGGCGCCGGCCAGCGCGCGCTCCGCCTCGTCCAGATCGAAGCTTCCATCCGCCTTGCCGCCAAGCACCGTCTCCGAGACGCCGATGCGCGCCAGGGCAGCCACCGGACGGCGGACGGCGTTGTGGTCGTACGACGTACGCACCACCCGGTCACCGGGGCGGAGGACGCCCTGGAGCGCGACGTTGAGCGCGTGGGTGGCGTTGAGCTGAAAGGCGATGCGCCCCGGATCGCCACGCACGCCGAAGAGGCGCGCCAGGGCCCGGCGGCAGCGGAAGGCGACGCGCCCCGCCTCCACCGCCCGGCTGTGCCCCGCGCGCCCCGGCGTGGCGCCGACGTCGCGCAGGTACGCCATCATCGCCTCCGCCACCTCGGGCGGGCGGATCGCCGCGGTGGCGGCGTAGTCCAGGTAGATGGGCGCGTCCGCCATCCGGCCCGGCTACGCCGGCGCCAGGTCGAGCGCCACGTAGCGGAAGCCGAGCGCCTTCACCTCCCCCGCCACCCGCGCGCCCTCGTCGCCCGCCAGCCGCTCCCACGCGTCCGCCAGCACGCGCACCGCCGCGATCTCGTCCTCGTGCCCCTCCACGGAGACGCGTGCCCCCGCGAATCCGCGCGCGGCCAGCAGGCGCTCGGCGCGCACGACCCGCTCGTCCGCGCTCACGCCGCGCTCCCGATCTGAACCAGGCGCACCATCTCGCCCTCGCCGAGCCCCTCGTTGAGGGCACCGCGCCGGTACCCCTGCAGGTCGAGCAATGCCCGCCGGAACCCGGCGCCCCGCACCGCCTCGTCGATCCTCACGCGCTCCGCCGCCACGCGTCCAGCCTCCGCCGGGTGCACCTCCAGCCGCGCGACCTCTCCGTGATGCCGCACGCGAAAGTCGCGGAAGCCGAGCGCGCGCAGCGCCACCTCCGCCGCCTCCACCTGGCGGAGCCGGCGGGGCGTGACGGCCAGGCCATACGGAAGGCGCGACGCCAGGCAGGGCGCGGCGGGCTGGTCCCAGGTGGGGAGCCCCAGCTCGCGCGACCAGGCGCGGATCTCGTCCTTGGTGAGCCCTGCCTCCAGCAGCGGCGAGCGCACGGCCTTCTCGCCCGCGGCGACGGCGCCGGGACGGTGGTCGCCCACGTCGTCGGCGTTGGAGCCGTCCAGCACGGTGGCGAAGCCGCGCTCCTGGGCCACCGCGCCCAGGCGGCCCCACAGCTCGCTCTTGCAGAAGTAGCAGCGGTTGCTGGGGTTGGCGGCGTAGCGGGGGTCTTCCATCTCCCGCGTCTCCACCTCCAGCCAGGGGATGCCGAAGCGCGCGGCGACCTCACGCGCGGTGTCCTCCATCCACGACGCGATGCTGTCGCTCTTCCCGGTGACCGCCAGCACGCGATGGGGGCCGAGCAGCTCCACCGCCACCGTGGCGAGGAAGACCGAATCGACCCCTCCGCTGTACCCGATCACCACCGAGCCGCACTCGCGGAGGATCTCCGCCAGCCGCTCGCGCTTCGCATCCGCGATCATCGCCCTTCCCGTGAACCCTGTGGATGGCACCAAGATAGGGCCCACGCGGCACCCGCCGCCAGCTACTGCCGGGAGAGCACGGCCCCGCGGCGCGCCGGGTGGGCGGACGCGGCACCGCGCCGCGCCCGCCCTTGCAGTTCGAACACGATTACCGGCACCGCCATCGGGATCGCGAGAAAGAGCGCCACGTCCGCCACGTTGCCGGGCGGGAGCCAGTAGGGCGCCCAGTGGAACGAGAGGTAGTCGGTGACGCCCCAGTGCACCACCCGCTCCCCGAGGTTCCCCAGCATCCCGCCGAGCACCGTTCCCACGAACACCGACGCGTACGTCCGCTGCGCCCTGGGGAGCCGGTGCCCACGGCCGATGATCTGGAGGATGACCAGCGAAGCCACCAGCGACGCCACCAGCGCGATGGACTTGCGCGTGCCGAGCGCGAGGTCGTCGTACAGCCCCAGGATCATCGCCTCGTTGCGGACGTGCCAGAAAGCTACACGCCCCGGAATGACCTCGCGGAACGCCCCCACCGGCACCGACCACGCGATGGCCGCCTTGGTGCCCCAGTCCAGCAGCGCGATCGCCGCGGCCACGGCAAGCGCGGGGCGCCACCCGCGCACCGGCTCATGGTCCGACGCGCGCCGCCCCGGCGCCGCATCAGGGCGCCGGACGACGCGGCGGAAGCCCATCATGCGGAGCAGCCAGGGTGCGAGACGTTCTTTCATTTCGCGGCGCGGAGACGGTGCGGGGTGGTGGTAGGGCACTGCGAGGCGGCGTCGTCCGCTGCCCCAATCTACTGCTGCTTCTTCAAGATGCAGGCCCGCCGGATCGGGCGCGGAAACGGAACATTCTGTTCCACCCCCGAAGCCTCGATGCGCCCGTCACCGGCAGCCAGCATCTTTGCCGCTGAGATGATGAGACCGATATGCATTCTGACCGGCTTGTCTCACGCAGAGGCGCAGAGACGCGGGGGAGAACAACAGAGAAAAGCATCACACAGAGGCCACGGAAGGAACTGAAAGCCACAGAGAAAACCTTTTGCGGTTCTCTCTGTGGCTCTGTGTCTCCGTAGGCAGTTGCAGTTCTCTCCTGCGTCTCTGCGCCTCTGCGTGAAGCTTCGTTAAGGGCTTTGCACCTGCACGACGAATGGTATCACGTGCGAGGAGCAGCCCGGCCGTTGCCCTGGCGTGGAAGCCAGATCTCCACGGCGCGAACGCGGCCGACTCCGTGGATCTCGCGCGGCTCGGCGCGGCGCAGGTCGTTCAGCACGCGCTGGGCCCAGGGAAATGCAGGCCGTGCAACGGCTGCCGTGCGCGATTGCGGACGCACCCTGAACCTCGCTGCCGCATTCGGGAAGTCGCCGTTGGCCTGCCGGGCGGTGAGGAGGCCGCGTATAGCGTCCGAGAGCTGGGCGGCACCGATCTCCGAATGCACCAGGATCAGGTCTGCCGGCGTGGCCCCGGGGCGGCGCACGAGCACGAACGGCGCACCCGGCTGGGTGATCGAATCCAGGAGAACGACCGTAGCGGCTACACGCCGTGGCTGCTGTGCCATGATGGCCGGCGCGCTGGACCCGAGCGCGACCAGGCATAGAATAAAAGTTTTCAGTTTCATCGGATTGTATTGGTTGGGGTTCAGCAGGTTGTCGCGTAGCCGCAGTCCCACTCGACCCAGCCAGCCTCCTCGTCCCATACGTCGATGCAGATGTACTCGACCACGGCGAGCGAGCCGCAGACGCTCGTCCCGCCGTTCCCCACGCCTCCGCTCCACGTCACCGTTTCGCCACCCGTCGATTGCCCGGGCTGGAACTGTGTTCCACTGCCCGGTCCTCCCGAGCCGTCGCCGCAGCCATCTCCATTCGGATCACTGGGATCGTAACCGGGGTCGGAAGGTCCCGTGACGAGCGTGTTTCCACCGGTTCCCTCGTCGCAAGCAGCGTTTACGTCTTCCACGGTTCCCAGATGTCCTTCCCACCTGGCCCACCAGATGTGGATGGGTCCCACGTTCGAGTCCCAGCACGAGGCGTTCGCTCTCGCGTCGGTCCAAACCTTTGTGCCAGATTGGTCGACTACCCGCCTTCCCTTCGTGGAAGAGTAGATCCCCGAATGTTGGCTGGTCCACTTCGACAGGGTGAAGGGATTCGCGTCGAAATAGTAACCATCGACTTCGACGTTTCCGATTGACCAGCTGCCCCACCAGAAGGTCTGGCCGGGGCAGGCCGCCGGCTTCTGACCCTCGACGTATCCCGGATCGACGACGATTTGCTGAGCGCTCAGTGAGTGGACTGTCAGTTGTGGGATGAGCAGCGCGAACATGAAGAACAACACCCTCCAGTGACGTCGCCTCGGATGTGGAAGAAAAGGCGTTCTGAGCATTGGGCGCTCCCCTGAATCAAGTGATGGGAAATCATTGTGATGTAAACCGCTACGAATCTTTCGCGAGGCTCTTATGCGGAGCGTTGTCTCAAGGATTGATGTCCCGCTGTATCGTGCTGTCGGGCGCCACCGGACGATCTGGCCGCTTCCAGAGCCGGCGGGCAATCTGGGCCAGCTCGGGATGTGAAGCATCGACGGAGACGATCGGCACCGAGTTGCCTCGCTTGCCCACTTCCTGAAGGAGCGCGATGGTCGGTTCGCGGTGCTCGGGGCGTATCCATGACAGGAGCTCCTGCACCGCGTCGCCATCGAGCGCGGCGGGGAGCGCCCGCAGCTCGGTGCCGGACATCCGGAAGTTCGCTTCGGCACGGGGCAACAGGAGCTCGCTGGGCGTCGGGGTGGAACGCATCTTACCAGCCTCCGTTGTGGTTTCACACGCCGCGGTGAGGCCCAGCAGTAGAACCATTAGAAACGATCTGGACATAATTCCTCCTGTCAGGATCCAAGTAAGAACGTATCTGCTTTCATGGTACGTGGTCCTCCGCGCGATTGGGTGTTCCAGCACGCGGCACGGCATCCTTCAACGTATTCACCATTTCTACGATTGAGGGTGAGCTCAACTACGGCCAGGATTAGCCGAAAAAGAGTGATTATATCTCCCGGGTTTTCCACCTCCTTGCTCCATTAGGTATTTAGAACCGCGCTGCAGCCAGTGTTGAAGCACCACGAGCTACGAGCGGGCGCGCCACTTACGGGACAAAGCCCATCTTCAATAATGTCTCATGCGCACCGGTGTCAATGATTTTCAAGAATTTGAAATGAGCCCGAAGATTGAGCCTACGATGATCCACTTCCTACGCCGCGACCGGTTAGAGTGTCGGACGCGGATTCGCGTTTTCGCAGATTGCCGGCGCTCGCGCGGGTTGATCGTGTCCAAAAGCACGTCAAGACGCATCCTGAAGAACGATGGCGGCTGGCAATGCGGCGCCAGCGCTATGGCACTCGCCGTCGCGCCAATCGACGCCGCGGCACGGCGGGTTAGCGGAGTTCTCTGCGGGCAGCGATGGTCTGTGAATGCGGAAGTGTGCCTTTTGGATAGCACGTCATGGATCTCGTACGGCAACCGGTACCCGCGCGCGAACAAACCGACCCGGACCTTCAGGCCCCAGATTTCGTGTTCGGGCGCGAGCGGGTGCATCAGTGGTCTCCTGCGCCTCGTCCAACGCCAGTGGGGGGAGGATGCCGGGGATGCGGCGGGCCAGCATCGTCTTCCCCGAGCCGGGCGGGCCGACCATCAAGATGTTATGCGCCCCCGCCGCGGCGACTTCCGGCGCGCGCTTGACGTGCTCCTGGCCCCTCACGTCCGCGAAGTCCGTGTCAGCCCGGGCTCGCGCGCGGCGATGCGATGGGGAGGGCGCCGCGCACCGGACGCAGGCCGCTGTCCAGCCCCAGCTCGCCCACCAGCATGAAGTGCTTCAGGCGGTGCCGGGAGCGCAGGTCAGTTTCAGATGTTGACTGTGGACGCGCTGACTTTCGAGGAGGCGTCGGCGCAGCCGGCCCTCGAAGGAAGGGAACCTCAGCTCCGTTCAGCCTGTGCACGTAAGTGCCCACGCAGTCCGCCATCATCCGTCCAGTCTGTTTGCCCTCTGGCGGCCGGCGGGTACGCCATGCACACGCAGATACGGGAACGCACACGGGGAAGGCGAGGAGAGATCATCTCGGCGCCTCTTTCGTTGTTCGGCAGAGTAGCCAACGAGGGGTGCACCGGGTAACTGAATGGCTGCGTTTCACCAGGGTGGCGGGGCGGTCGCGTGTCGACACGAAACGGCACGAATTGTGCGGTGTTTTGCTTTGCCGTATGTACATCTGAGTCCTCTCACACAACCACAGGAGAGTCGGTAAATGCTCGTGAAAAGCGCGCTATGGCTGGGCTCCGCACTGGTGCTCCTCGCCACAGCAACAGCAGAGAGCCAAACCTCCTGTAAAAAGTGTTACGATAATGCTGACGGTACCGCACACACGTTCGGAAACGGCGGGTATTACGGCGCGTTCAACGCGGACTGCTTCGCCTTGAACGCGTGTCACACCTTCTCGGAGCCCGGTTCGTGCATTTCCTACCATTACGGGTGTGGGCTCGAGGCAGCGATGCTAAGCGAGAGGATGAACACCAGCATCGCCCGCGGGAACATGGTCAGGGTGGGTGCGCTCATCGCGGCGAACCCGCGCCTGGTGCGCTTCAGCCCGGCAACCGGGCACGTGTCGGTTCTCGACTGCGACCGGAAACCGCTGATGACGTGGAATCTTCGCCAGGTCCGTTTGGGCCGCGAATACGCGTCCCTCGGCACTCGATCCACGGATCCCAACAACGTTCGGAGGGTAGGATGAACGCTTCATGGAAGACGATGCGCGCCCTGGGCGTGGCGCTGCTCGCGACGGTGGGGGCCTGCGACTCGGGCCAGCAGGAGGTCTCGGCCTCCGGGTCCAGCCTTCCCGCGGTTTCACCCTCTGAGAACGTGGTGACCATCCGTGTGTTCCCGAACGGGAAGTACGGCGTCAACGAGGCCAGGAACCTGGGCGTGAACGACCTCAAGGGCGTGTTCGCGAAGCTCTATGGGCAAAGGTCTGGCCCGCGCGTTGTGCGCGTGCTCGGCTCCCCCGGAGTGACGGGGTACGACGTGGTCATGGCGGTGAACGCGGCGCGTGCCGCCGGAGCCCGGCGCGTCGACGGTGTCGCGGACTACTCCGAGGACGGGTCGACCGGGAACCGAGAGGTCTGGAGCGAGCCGCTCGAGCCGCTTCCCGCCTCGGAGGCCCACGACACCGCCCGGCGGCACTGAGACCCGCGTGGCGTAGACGGAGGGCAGAGACACAGTAGCGGAATCCATGGCCACAGGGGACATCATCCGTTCCCTGTGGCTTTCCCGTAAGATCGCGCTCCATCCCCCGCCCGGGACCTTGCGCCGCCGGCCACGGGACCTCCCGTTTTCCTCGTGTGCCCCCGGGCGATGGCGCGGCTGCGGGGCCCGGCAACCACTACACCGAACCGGAGCAGTCCAGAACGGGCTCGAAACCGGCGGATGATCATCAGCCAGCAGCCAAGCACAAGGGCCCCAAGAGCGACGACGACGAGCCCCGGGGGGAAGTCCCAGAGTGGAGGCGGTGAGCGTCTCGTCGGAGCCGAACTGCGTGTTCGGGTCCGGCGGAGTCGCAACCGTACGTAATGAGCGGCAAACCACACACTGCGCCATCCCCCGCCGACTGCTACAACGAGGGCCGCGAGATGATGTCGCACACCGTCGCAACGACAACACAGCCGCGAGAGCCACCAGGAACAGTCCGGTGGCGGGCCCGGCGGCAGCCTTGAGCACCGTGGCCAGTCCATGGGAGGTCCGACCGGGCGCCATATCATGAAGAGTGCGCACCCCGAGCCGGCCAGTCCCTCATCTGTACGGGATCAGGTGCAAAGCACTTCCTCAAATCTCGACAATGCTGCTCCACGAGCGTGCGGGCATGCGACTCGTGTGATGTACCTCCCATCAATCCTGGCCCGGCACTCCTCGCCTCGTCGGTGAAAAAAATAACGTCCGGGCGGTTGCACGCGCTTTCAGACACGAGGCCAAACGGGCTCGGCGTTCCCGAAGTTTCCGCCTGAAATAGCTATGCCACCGACTCCCCATCACGAACGGGGAGCTTGCGGGTTCCCGTGGCTGCGCGGGGTCATTCCTCATGCCGGCGACCAGGGGAGAGCAAACTTCCGCCCGCGCGAGCGGGAGCATTTTCATCCCGCGGCCCCCCGATCCAGCGACCGGTACTGGATCGACTCCGACACGTGCGCGGTGCCGATTTCGGCGGCGCCCTCCAGGTCGGCGATGGTGCGGGCGATCTTGAGGACGCGGTGGTAGGCGCGGGCGGAGAGGCCCAGCTTGGCGATGGCGGTGCGCAGGAGCGCGTCACCCGCCTCGCCGATGCGGCAGAACTGGCGCAGGTCGCGCGGCGTCATGTGCGCGTTGGCGTGCACGTCCGGACGCTTCGCGAAGCGCTCGAGCTGGATCTGGCGCGCGCGGCGCACCCGCTCGCGGATCGCTTCCGAGGGCTCGCCGGCGCGGCCATCCACCATGTCCTTGTAGCGCACGGCGGGAACCTCCACGTGCAGGTCGATGCGGTCCAGCAGGGGGCCGCTCACGCGCGCCATGTAGCGCTGCACTGCCTGCGGTGAGCAGGTGCAGCCGTGCTGCATGTCGCCGTGGTGGCCGCACGGACAGGGATTCATGGCGGCGGCCAGCATGAACTTGGCGGGGTAGGTCAGCGAGATGGCGGCGCGGGCGAGCGTGACCTCGTGATCTTCAAGAGGTTGGCGGAGAACCTCCAGCACGTTTCGGCGGAACTCCGGCAGCTCGTCCATGAAGAGCACACCGTGGTGGGCCAGCGACACCTCGCCGGGGCGCGGGTTGGAGCCGCCGCCGATCAGCCCCGCATCGGAGATGGTGTGGTGCGGCGCGCGAAACGGGCGCGTCGCCACGAGCGAGCGGCCGGAGCCGAGCAGCCCGGCGACGGAGTGGATCTTCGTGGTCTCCAGCGCCTCGTCCAGCGTCAGCGGGGGGAGGATGCCGGGGATGCGGCGGGCCAGCATCGTCTTCCCCGAGCCGGGCGGGCCGACCATCAAGATGTTGTGCGCCCCCGCCGCCGCCACTTCCAGCGCGCGCTTGACGTGCTCCTGGCCCCTCACGTCCGAGAAGTCCGTGTCGTAGGTGGAGGCGGTGCGAAAGAGCGCCTCGCGGTCGATGGTCGCGGGCGGGAGCTGGCCCTCGCCTTCAAGGAAGCGGACCACCTGGAGCAGGGTGCGGGCGCCGCGCACTTCCACGCCCTCCACCACCGCAGCCTCGGCCACGTTCTCGTCGGGCAGGATCAGCCCCATCAGCCCGGCCTCCCGCGCGGCGATGGCGATGGGAAGGGCGCCTCGCACCGGTCGCAGCCCGCCGTCCAGCCCCAGCTCGCCCACGAGCATGAAGTGCTTCAGGCGGTGCCGGGAGCGCATCTGGCCGGTGCTGGCCAGGATTCCCATGGCGATGGGGAGATCGAAGGCGCTCCCCGCCTTTGGGACGTCCGCGGGCGCTAAATTAATCGTTATACGTTTCGGCGGGACGATGTGCCCGCTGTTCTGCACCGCGGCGATGACGCGCTCGCGGCCTTCCCTGACCGCGCCCTGCGGCAGGCCCACGGTGTTGAAGGCGGGGAGGCCGCTCGCCACGTCCGCCTCCACGGTGACGAGGTAGGCGTGGATGCCGAGGACGGCGCCGGACAGGGCACGAGCGAGCACGGGTTGGGCAGCAGGAGGAAGGGCGCCGCGGGGTGCGGCGGAGCAACCTTCACGGTGCCCGCTAACTGTGTCAAGCGTCGGCCTGAAAGGAGTTTGCGA
Organism: Longimicrobium sp.; assembly: GCA_036389135.1. NCBI lineage: Bacteria > Pseudomonadati > Gemmatimonadota > Longimicrobiia > Longimicrobiales > Longimicrobiaceae > Longimicrobium > Longimicrobium sp. The sequence continues at coordinate 23,893 of DASVQP010000064.1, read as the reverse complement.
GCTGGCGCGTCCCGCGCTCTGACCGATTCTTGGCGGTCAGCCGCCGAGGATATCGCCCGCAGTCCTGGCGCATCCGGAGTGCGCCGCCCGTACAATAGATTCCCCCGCGAGTACGGGAGGGGGCGCTCATCCGCGGGTGGACCGGAAGCATGCCGCGGCTACGCGCGAGGCGGAGCGCGGCCGGAGCGACGGCTCCGCGGTGCGGGGGCGAGGCTGACGGCGATGCGCGGCCGGCACCAACGCCCGTCTGCACCGCGGACGGGCGTTGGTGTCCGGAGGTGATGCTGTCCAGTGCCCGCCTGGAGATAGGCCACCTTGCCTACAGCGAGGTTGCTACCCACTCCGGGTCGGCCGGGCGAGGGAGTCCATGGGGGCCCTGTTCCAGTCGGACAACGGCGACTCCGCCGGGAGTGAGCGTTACCAGATCGCTCGAGCCGTAATCGTCACGGTAGAAAGTGATCGGAGACCAGTTTCCCGCATCGTCAAGCGGGTTTTCGAACAGAAGCGTCCAGAGCCGCGACAGAACTCCCGGGCTGGTGATCCGCACCTGGTTCCACGCGGAAGCGGAAAGCTCTGTTCGTGGATACGCGAGAAGCTCGGCCACACGGGCGAGCACCCACGCTGCCCCCATTGACGAGGTGCCGAGGATTGCCTCAAGCGTGCGAGGAGAGTTGCCAGAGGACCGCGCATCGCTCCATTGGAGGTCAGTTGCGCCGAGCCCCATCTGCACGATGGGGTTACCCACGTTCCAGGTCACAGCCTCCTCATGTGCTCTGCCCAGCTCGGTAGCGCAGAGGTGCATCCACTCCGGCGGAAACCGCGATCTCCAGCCAAGGGGCGGCGCCAGCGTTGCACGCAAGGGCGGACCGGTCCAGAGCGCCACGGGCACCAGCCTACGGTTGGGAGGATCAACCGCGACCACCCGCTGCGGTGGCATTTCCCGGCTGTGCCAGACCACCGCGTGCCCGGACCAGCGATGGCTACGTGCGACCAACGGAACCGCAACCGATACGGGCCGTCCCTTCCACGCGAGCGGAAGATCGGCTCCCGACCGATCCACGAGAACGCCGAGCCGCGTTACGGGGAACGGGAGTGGTGCCCACCGCACCGAGCCGGATCGCTGATTGCTCAAATCGACCCGAGGCCTGGAGAGCCCCCACTGAAGCTGACACTCCGCGGGCGGTGTCACGCCCGCAACGCGCGCGCTGAGCAGCGTGAATGGCGAATCCTGGTGAGTGGCCACGAGCCCCTCGACGAGCTTTCTCGCCCGTTCCCCAAGCCAGCCTGTCACGTCCGACCCGTGCTGGTCGAGGTTCAACCGTTCGCGCGCGACGGAGAGTGTACCCACGGCGGGAGAGTGGAAATCAACCTCTGCCGAGACACCGTATCTCTCCCATTCTCCACCACCGGGCTCGGATTCGCCTAGAAGCGCGCTGGCGGAGATGAGGACGCCGAAGGGGGCATGCACTACCTGCTCATTGGGCGAACGAGCGGTGGCGACCCGGACCTCCATTCCCTTCCATGCGTACATCGTGAACGCGCTCGGCATCTCGTAATCTCCGCCCGAGACAGGACGGAGAACGAGGCCGTGTGACTCCTGGCGGGGGCGGATGAACGCGAGAGTCAAACCGCCCTGAACGTTGAAATAGGGGAGATGGAGCCGGTAGCTCCCCACTCCGCCCGGCAACTCCCCCTCCTCGACTTCCCAGCCCAGTGTTTCCACCGCGGTCCGGCGTATCTCACCCCAGCGCCTCGCGTGCCGCCGTACCCGCTCCAGATATCTGGGAGACGGCACCTCCGGGAGCGCATATCCCGCCTCCTCGCCTGAGGGTTGGAACTCCCGCAGCACGGCGGCTGTGCGTTCTGCCTCGTCCAGAGTCCAGCCCGGGGCAAACCGGAACGATGCGTCGGGTGCGGGCCGGGCATCGAACGAGAGATTGCACGGGATGTGGACGAGGGTTGTGCGAACGTACTGCGCGATCTCCGCTGCGAGCCGAGCCGGATCGTGTGCGAGTTCGGACCGCATACGCATCCGCAATTCGGTGCCGTGTGCCATCGAGGAGTCCGCCCGCAGCTCGCCGAAGGAACCCACGCCGCTGGACTCGAACCACCATCCATTCTGTTCTGCATCGCTGGAATCGCTCGCGCGGCGGGTGGTGAGCACCACCTGGTCCGCGAGCATGAAGTAGCTGAGTGCACCGATTCCGAACTGACCCGTGCGCCCCAGCCGGAACCCCGCAGCCCGGCACCGTCGTTCGAGATTCAGGACCTCCGGCCGAACTGGTGAGCCACTGACCAGCAGTGCGTCGCGAATGATCTCCCGCGTCATCCCGGTTCCATCATCACGGCAGACGAGCCAAAGCCGATCGTCGTGCTGCTCCAGCGACAGGCGGACGTGCAGGGTCTGAGCGATCTTTGCGGCGGCCTCAGGATCTGCGGGATACGACGAACGCAGACGCCGGTACGCGATCAGTTCGCGAACGGCGTCGAATGCGTTCTGCAGCAACTCGCGTATGGCCGCCAGCGGATTTCCGTACAGTGCCGTTCCGGACAGCAGGTCCAGCACCCGCCGCGTGTTGGGACGAAAGGCTCCGTCGATGTACTGGTATGCTCCGTCCCTCGGCTCCACATTCCGGAATACGGTGGTCGCCAGCTCCCATCGGTGGGGGAGGTCCGCACCGGGGCCTATCGGCTTTTCAAACCGGGTAGTGTCGGCAAGGCGCCTGCATAGCGCCAACTCGCGGTCGATCCCATCAATCGTCTCCTCCACCGCGCGATGGAGGTACGCTCGGCCCGGCCGGGCATGGGCCGAAAGCCGGCCTCCCTCGAGATGAAGCGTGATTTCGGCATCTTTCTCCCAGTACGTCTTGCTTTCCGCCGCAACAGCCCGGTGCCGAAAGACCACCTCCGGAGTACGCTCCCGGTCTACGTCCAGCACGTCGGCCACCCGCAGCAACGCCGCCAGGTAACGCAGGTGAACTACCTGGGCCTTAGAGCCTACCGGCCGCGGATCGAACTCGCGCCCCGCCAGCTCGTCATACCCGCCATGATGGCTGCGGCACAGCCGGATCAGATCCGCCATCCATCCTTCGTAGGTGCCCAGACGCTCTCGCTCTAGATGGACGCGGATCCACTCCTCGCTCCAGTCGTTGTGCCGATGGCGCGTGTAATAAGTGATGATCTCGTCCGCGGTCCGCACCGTCTCGTCCAGAGCTCGCGAGCCATTCAGGGGAGGGGTGATCCCGTACCCGGCGGCGTCCAGCCACTCCTGGAAACCTGTGTCCTCGTCCGCGTTCAGCAGGTCGCCGCGACCGGTAAGGAGGAAGTCCCGGTGGCGGCGAACCTTGTCCATCTCTGGCGTCATCCCGATGTCGTGCAGGTATGCCGAGAGCAGGAGCAGCGCTACCTCGTAGTCGGACAACGCCGCGAGCAGGTTCGCGGGCAGCAGCCGGACCATCCATTTAGCTACACGTTGCGAATGTTCCGCATCGTGGAGTGTGAAATCTCGTGGCGAAGTGGAGCCGTGGGAAAGCACCTGCGCAATGTCCGGCATCCACCTCTCCAGGAAGCTCCGGACCAGGCCCGTCTCCGGGCCGCATCGGGAGGCGAGTTCCTGCCAGAGTCGCAGGGACTTCCAATCTTCGCGCGCTGGCATCGGCGGCTGGTGTGAAATGGAGAACGGCGGGATTAGGATCGGGGAGTTCGCAACGTACTGATGAGGCCGTGATGGACGCAACCGCGGACACTACCCACCGCCGGGGCGGGTGGCGGTGCTCAACATCGCCGCGCAGCGGGTGCTAGAACGCCGAATGACGACGTGGCGGAGGTAAAGCGCGACGCGGCGGGTTCGTAGTCCCGCCTCAAAGACGGCAGAGACGCAGGGGAGAAAAAACCGGGGGGAGAGATTCAGGGGGAACGGAAAGGCCACGGCGAGCCTCCCTAATCGACTCTCTGTGGCTATGGGGGAGACGATCTGTTGCGGTTTTCTTTTCTCTCCTGCGTCTCTGCGTCAGCGTGGCCGCCTAGAATGCACAGAGGCTTGCTGTAACGTGATATCACGCGTGATGCCCGCCGGAGAGCCGCGCGGCCAGCGCCGCCAGGCAGACGCCCAGCACGGCCAGCGCCGCCATCGCGGGGGATGGGTCCCGGCGGTAGCGGCCGCTGAGCTGCACGCCAAAGAGCACGGCCATCACGGGCAGGCTATGCGCGAAGACGACGCACACGGCCATCAGCGCCCAGCAGACCGAGACGCAGCTCGCGCCCGCTAGCGCGCCGAACCGTGCGCAGTCCGCGTCCGCGCGCCACCCGCGCGGCGCGAGCGGCACGGTGCGCCCGCAGCGGCGCAGCATCCGCCTCCGGAACGGCGCGACCTCCCACAACACCGCCGCCGCCGTCGCGACGCCCGCCACCACCGTCCACCCTGCGACCCGGGTTCCGATGCCGAGTGCTGCCACGATCGCCATCATCGCCAGCATCCACACCGCGAGGTAGCCGGCCAGGAACCCCGCGATGCCGCGATGCCGCCGCCGCCACAGGCTCGATCGCGCCACGTGCCGCACGTGCGGGATGGTCAGCGGCAGCATCATCGCGGCCACCATCGCCCCTGTCCAGCGCACGTCCGTGCCCGCCGCGTGCCCGTGCGGATGCGGCATGACGAGCATCCACACCCACGCCCCCGCGGCGCACACGAGCACCAACCACTCCGGGTGCCGCCACACGAAGCGGCGCGCGCGGTGCAGCACGCCCGGAGCAGCCGCCGCGGCCTTCACGTGTAGAAGAGGCTCACGCGCCCGGCGCTGACGCCGCCCTCGCGCGGGTCCGTCTCGACATCCATAATCTTGCGCCGCACGGGAGTGAACGTCACCCGCAGCCGCGCCGGGTCCCAGTCGCCGGCGTCCTCCAGCCCGCGCGCGACGGCGGTGATCTCGAACGAGAAGGTGAGCCCGCCGCCTCCGTGCCGCTCGTCGCCGCGGGACGCCTCCGCCACGCCGAACATGGAGATCTGGCCGGCGCGGCGCTCGGGATGGCCGGCGGCATCGGCGCCGGGCGGCAGGTTGACGTGCACCATGTACGACGACGCCGCGAGCTCGCTCCCCTCCACGTTCTCGATCTTGAGGTACACGCGCCGCAGCTCCACCTCGATGTCCGACAGGAACTTGAGCGCGGGCCCGGTGGGGGCGGAGACGATGACCACTGCATCGCTGGGCCCGGCGCCGAGCGGGGTGCGCTTCTCCGTCGCGCCCACCATCTCCGGCTGGACGTCTTCGACGATCCGCTTCATCGGCCGCCGGGCGGATTTCACCGAGCGGCGCGTGCCCGGCAGGGCGAGGCTATCGTAGCGGTAGCGCAGCGGCTCCGCCTTGGTATCGACCACGTCCCCCACCTCCAGCGTAACCGCGGCGTCCCCGCTCCCGATGGTGAACCGCATCCCGCGCCACTTCGCGCCGGTGGGGTTCGCCCGCCGGACGTCCGTCTGCGCGAGCCACGCCTCCCAGAGCCGGTCCAGGTTGCAGTGGTGCAGCCAGAAGACGGGATCGAGGCCGGCGGTCTGGAAGCGGCTCATCCACCCGGGCGGATTCCTCCCCCCGATTCCCATGTGGACGCCGCCGTGCGGAACGTTTTCCAGGCTCCCCACCACGCCGCCCGCATCGTTCCACCCCGTCACCGCGCCCCCGAATCCGCCCGTGTTCGGATCGGCGAACACCTTTTCGCGCATGGCGTCGTCCACCAGCACCGCGCTGGCCGGCAGCTTCGTGCCGTCGTTCATCCCGGCCGCGCGCTGGCTCGTGTACAGCGGGTTGGGCTCGCCGGCGGGCATCGTCGGCTGACGGAAGGCGGGCGGCAGCATGCGCACGTCGCTCCGCGCGGGATCGCTGTAGTCCCAGTACGGCAGCGCCCAGTCGCCCGGCCCGCCGAGCTCCGCCACCGCGGCGCGGACGACGGTCTCGAAGTAATGCAGGGAGATGCGGTGCCACGGAAGGAAGTACCAGCTCGCGTGCTGGCACGCGTTCCACGTGGCGCCCCTGGGCCAGCGGGTGCGCGGGATGTCCGTGCCGTGCACCGCCGCCAGGTAGCCCCAGCTCGTGGGATCCGCGAAGTGCTCGCCGTTCCGCGACCGCAGCTCGTCGACCGCCCGCGCGTAATACTGGATGGTGGGGTGCCAGGGATCTTCCCCGCTCAGCTTCCAGACGTCGCGCCGCTCGTACATTCGATGATCCTATGGGAAGCGTGATGGAGGACGCCTGCACCATAGGACGGACTGCGCCTGCGAAATTCCCTAACGCAGAGGAGTCAACCCACCTCAGTCAAACCGATGCGAGGGCGCCGACGGGCCCACGCACCCCCCGCAGGATCACCGACACGACGAGCACCGACCACAGCATCGCGAGCGCGATCAACAGCAGCCCCGCCCAGTGCGCGTCCCCGAGCCGGTGGATCAGCGCGAGCGGAACGATCCCCGCGAGCACCATCGCCACCCCCAACGGCCGGCGCGCGGGCGCGTCCCGCACGAACCGTTTCTCCAGCAGCAGCGCCGGCACCCCGCCGAGCACGACCCCCAGCGCCTCCCGCTCGTACTCGCCCTTCCCCACCACCCCGGCCGCCAGGCCAACGACGATGGCAGCCACCCCCAGCACCCCCACCACCACGAAATCCCTGAACGGCCGCGTCGCCAGCCACCTCTCCAGCCGCCGCCACGCGGGCCCGTACGCCGCCAGCAGCAGCGCCCCGATAACGGCCGAGCCCAGCACGTCGCCCAGGAAGTGCACCCCCAGGTACAGCCGCGACACCCCAACCAGCACCGTCACCGCCGCGGGCACCCAGAGCGGCACGCGCCCGCGCACGTACAGCACGCCCCACAGCAGCAGCGCGAGCAGCACGTGCCCGGATGGGAAGCTCCCGATCTCGATGATCTCGTAGCGGACGATGGAAGGATCGTTGGGCCGCGGCACGTTGAAGAGGAGGTTGAGCGCCAGGCTCGCCAGCGCGTTCACCACCACGACCCCGCCTACCGCGTACGCCTCCGCGCGCCCCCACAGCAGCAGCGCGAGCGCCACCACCAGCACCACACCCCACGGCGTCCCCAGCTCCGACGCCACCCAGAACCCCTCCGGGTGCCCGAGCCCAAAGAACCGCTGCACCCACGCGATGGTCTCGTGCCTGAACAGCTCGCTGACGATGGGCGGCAAGGCTTCCTCACAGTTAAGTCATGACGGTCGGCGCACGCCGGTCACCGCATGGGAAGCCCTGTGAACTGCGAGGTGTGGGCCAGCGGCGGAATCCCCTGTTCATCAGGAATGGAACCGAAAGGGCCTCCCCTTAGGAGGCCCTCCTCGTTCGTTCGCCAAGATTCTGTGAACCGCCTGATTGGCTTACCCGCGCGGCGCATCAGGCGCAGGTGGTCCCCGGGACAGAGCTGCGCTTGCGTGTGCTACGTGTCCCATACTAGGGCGTTGTAGAGGATGAACGCACCCGAGGAGCGACCTGATTGTTCGTCAGCGCCGCGTCGGCGACAGCATTAGAAATCACAGATCAGCTACGTATCGTGATTTAGATTCGGTGGGTCCATATCGACCGATAAATACGCAGATTGTTCATGGGGTTCCATGTTACGGGCTCCCAAATGCTCTTACCATCGCTCTCTTTGAGGTTTGCTGGAAGCTTGTTGTATACGTCCGCTGTGATTCGGGTCGGGAAGTCTGGACTTAAAGCGGCCAACTTCGCCGCGTAGTTGGCTGCCCTGCCAACCCACACCAGATCGTTCGCGCCTCGGATTCCTGTACGCGCAACATACAGCGGACTCGTGTCAATACCCGCGACGTACCGTAGCGTATACGTGTAATTCGGGTACTGCGCCTGCAGAGCGGGCTGAATGATCCGCGTACACGCGTAGTTCAGTTTAAGCGCCGCACGTGCTGCATTTGGGTCTTTCAAGTTCCCTAGAAATACAGCCATTATGCGGTCGCCATCATAGGCGGTGATCTCGCCTCCTTCACCTCGGATCACCTTTGCCGCGCAATACAAGAAGGTCTTGTAGACCTCAGCCGCGAACTGCGGTGTGAACCTGTCTACGAGATTGGTCGATCCGTCCAGATCCGCATAGAGAACGGTTGCTTGGAGCTTCACAGCAGCGTTTGCTAGTTGCACATCATTTGACGTGGGCACAACCGTTCCATCACGTTCGGTCCACTGCTCCTTGAAAATCTTGCGCACTTGTGCGTTAAGGTCGTCGCTGAGTCCCATCGGAGCCCTCGTGCATATTCGGGTAAAGGTGTGCCTACCAGACGCTCTAGGCGAGGTAGCGATCGCTTCCAGCGCCGTACATGAGGTAGACCGCGAGCATCCAAGGGATGATCGCTGCAAACAAGGTGGCCATTGCGAACTTAACGTACCGGTATTTTCGACCAGCAATTTCTGCGTTCCTGTAGCATTGATGTGCCAGATCTTTACGATAATTGCCGATAGGTAGATCAGTGATCTCGGTAACAAACACATCCAGATCTCGTTGTGTTATCCCACCGAAGAAGACGAGGGAGCCCTTTGGCCCGGACGTCTGTGGAAACGCGGCGAAAAAGAGGATAATCAAGGAGGCGAAAATTAAGGCTACCGTGACCGCAGTAGTGAGTCCGGCTCCAAGCGTCCAGTTACCTGGTTTGGGCGCGATCGCAGCAACGACGCCTAGCATGGCCGTGTCAATTGCCATTACGGGCGCCACCTTGTTATCCGCAGCGGCAATCCAAAGCAGCATCCGCTCCAGAGTTTTTTCGAGAACGTCCAAATTCGGGCCTTCTTCCATGACCTTGCCTGCTCAACGGGATCCTCTAAGTGACCTCCATCTCTCATTTAACACTCCGTCGGACGCATCCCTCCGCACGGACAACGAGAGACTGGGCGTGAGAAACTCTGTAGCGTCGCTTCGGTCACCCCGCCTGCAGCACCTCCGCAGGCTGCAGCTGCCCAAGCGCCTGCTCGAGCCGCACGAGCACGCCCTGGATCGCCTCGACGGAGGCGGCGCCGACGGAGAGGCGGAACCAGCCGGAGTCGTCTTGGAATCCAAACGATTGAAAGGGGATCACGGCGGCGCCCGCGCTCTCCAGCAGGAAGCGGCGGATGTCGACGTCGGTGTCGAGCGTCTGGCCGGCGGGGGTGCGGTAGCCGCTGAGGGCGAAGCGGACGCTGAGGTAGATGGCGCCTTCGGGGGCGATGGCGTCCACGGGGAGGCCGCGGTCGCGCAGCGCGACGATGCCGGCGTACAGCAGCTGCAGCCGCTCGTTGATGGCCGCGCGGAAGCCGTCCAGGTACTCGTTCATCGCCGCGTCGTCGCCCAGGAAGCGGGCGACGGCCACCTGCTCGGCGCGCGGAGCCCAGGCGCCCACGTGCCCCAGCAGGCTCGCCATGCGCCGCGTCAGGTCCGCCGGCGCCACCACCCAACCCACGCGCAGCCCGGTGGAGGCGAACGCCTTGGAGGTGCCGTCCACGAAGATGGTGTAGTCGGCCATTGCGGGGCGCAGCGACACGGGGTTGACGTGCCGCACCCCGCCGAAGGTGAGCATCCAGTACACCTGGTCGTACAGCAGGTAGAGCGGGCGCTCGTCCGGCCCGCGCCGCGCGTTCTCCTCCAGCACCAGGTCGCAGATCCCGCCCAGCGCATCGGCGTCGTAGGCGGTGCCGGTGGGGTTGAGCGGCGAGTTGATGACGAGGAGGCGCGCGCCGCGCACGGCATCCTCCAGCGCCTCGCGGGTGGGGAGAAAGCCGCTCTCCGGCCCGCACACCACCGGCCGCCCGCGCGCGCTGGCGAGGTGGACGTAGTGGTTGTTGTTCCACGAGGGGACCGGGTAGACCACGATGTCGCCGGGGTCCACCACGGCGCCGTACGCGCCGTAGAGGCCGGGGCGCGAGCCGCCCGTAATCAGCACGCTCTCCACCGGATACTCCAGCCCCAGCCGGCGGCGGAACATCTCCACGACGGCGCTGCGCAGCGCCGGCATCCCGTCCGAGGGCGGGTAGTTGGTCTCCCCCGCCCGCAGCGCCTCGGTAATCCCCTGCAGCAGCGCGGCGGGGATGGGGAACTGGGACGAGTCGAAGTCGCCGACGGTCAGGTTGCACACGTCGGCCCCGGCGGCGACCATCGCCCGCACCTCCGCCGCGATGCGGAGGATCTCGGAGCCGACCAGGTGAGCCGCCCTCTCGGAGACGCGCAGGTCCATCGTGTTCTCTCCCTTGTTCCGAAGCTCGCGGGCCGGTGCGGCCTGCGCTGGGGGGTGAGGATAACCGCTGCGAAGTGTCGTCCGCAACACACGGCGGGGTGGCGTAACAGCGGGGCTCACGCAGAGGCGCGGAGACGCGGGAGAGAACCGCGCGGGATCAGGCCGCCGGCGGCAACGGCTTGACAATATCGTCAGCATCTCTAACAATGAAACAAGCGCGAGGTGCGGCGGTAGAAGGTGAAGGGCGCGCGGACGCACAGTGCGCTCGGAACTTGCCACACGAATTTGGAAGCACGGCTTCCAATATACGGAACTGAATCGATCGATCGTTTGCTCGACGGCGTAAGCGCCACGCTTGCAACCCTCATCCCGGATTGACCATGGAGCTGACCCACGCGGACCTGACAGGCGCGATGTTCACCACGCTCAAGGAGTTGAGGCACCTGGCGGAGCAGCAGTACGGGCAGCTCTTCGTCCCCACCGAGGTGCTGTCGAAGAGCACGCTGCGCATGGTCGTCGAGCTGCGCCTGGAGGGGCTGGGGCGCGTAGTGCTGCACGCGGAGCGAGCGCGCCACTGGCAACCCTACAGCGTCACGCGCATCGAAAACGCGAGCGACGCCCGCATCCTGCGCATCGCCATCTGAGGACCGCCATTTCGCGCGGAGCCGCGGGGAACACGGAAAAGACACGGTGCAAGCGGCGAGATCCTCCTTTCGATCTCGCCGTTTCCTCCGTGTCTTTGTGTGACGCCGCCGTTCGTTGTTCGTCAGCGTTGCGGCGACGCCGGCTCTCCCCGCGAGGCAATCCCGTAGATGCGTAAGATCGACACCCGCAACTTCAGCCGCGCCACCCGCACCACGCCCAAGGAGATCAACCGCCAGATCGCGCTCAACCTGGTCCGCGAGCACCAGCCGATCTCGCGGGCGGACCTGGCGCGGCACATGGGCGTGGCGCGCGGGATGGTGACGCCGCTGGTGAACGGCCTGCTGGCCGAAGGGCTGATCTACGAAGGAACCACGGGAAACCCACCGCGCGGCCGCAAGCCGACGCTCCTGCACGTGCGCTCGCACGACCGCCTCGCCGTCGCCATCGACGTGCGCCTCAGCCAGACGCACGTGATGCTGTGCGACTTCAGCGGCCAGATGATCGCGCTGGAGCGCTTCGCCACCCCCACCACGCCCACCGAGCTGGTGGCGGAGATGGCGCGCCGCATCGAGCGGATGCTGGCGGACAACCGCGAGGCCGGGGAGTGCGAGGGGATCGGCCTGGTGGTGCCCGGGATGGTGGACCGCGTTACGGGCACCCTCGTGCACGCCCCCACCCTGGGCTGGCGCGACGTGGACCTGCGCGGCGAGCTGAGCCGCGCCACGGGGATGACGGTGCACATCGAGCGCGACGCCATCGCCTGCGCCCTGGCCAAGATGTGGCTCGGCCCGGCGGACGGTGGGGCGCAGGACAGCTTCGTCTACCTCACCGTGTCGGACGGCGTGGGCGCCGGGCTGGTGGTGAACGGCGAGGTGTTCCGCGGCCATCGCGACGCCGCGGGGGAGTTCGGGCACATCCCGCTGGCGCTGGAGGGGCCCTTCTGCCTGTGCGGCTCGCGCGGGTGCCTGGAGGCGCACACCTCCACCTCGGCGACGGTCGCGCGCTACCTGGGCCGCCCCCTGGAAGGCCGCGACAGCTACGCCGAGATCCGCGCCACCGGGCTCACCGTGAGCGACCTGGTGGCGCGCGCGCGCGGCGGCGACGCTCGCGCCCTGGCCGCGCTGGAGGAGAGCGGGCGCTTCCTGGGGGTGGGGATCGCGGTGATCGTGAACGCGCTGAACCCGGCGCGCATCATCGTGGGCGGCGAGCTGCTGGCCGGCTGGGACCTGATCTCGCCCACGATGCACGCCGCCATGAAGGAGCGCACCCTCACCCTGGGCGCCGCCGCCACCCCCGTCATCCCCGAGCCCGCCGACGAACAGACCCGCCTCCGCGGCGCCGCCGCCCTCATCGTGGCTCCAATGTTCGCCGCGGCGGACGTGGGGTGAGCACCCCTCAACTGCAGGGCTTCGCGAGGCACAGAGGGAACTGAAAGGCACAGAGAAACCCCCTCTGCTGTTCTTTCCTTTTCCCTCTGCGTCTCTGTGTGAGGCTGTTCATGCGGTTGGATCCACCTCCACCACCCGCAGCCTCAGGTGCACCGTCGTCCCCTCGCCGGGGGTGGAATCCACCGTCACCTCCCCGCCCCACGACTCCACCAGCCGCCGCACGATGGCCAGCCCCAGCCCGGTGCCGCTGCTGCGGGTCGAGAACTGCGGCTCGAAGATGCGCGGCAGGAGCTCGGGAGGGATCCCCTCGCCCGTGTCCGCGACGTCCAGGTGCAGCCATTCGCCCCCGCCCACCGGCGCGGCGGAGATGCGGATTTCACCGCCGGAGCCGTCCATGGCGCCGCGGGCGTTCTCCAGCAGGTTGATGAGCACTTCCTTCAGCTCCCCCACTCGCGCACGCACGCGCGGCGCGTCGGGCGGCACGTCGAGCGAGTAGAGCACCCCCTCCGCGCCGCCGCCGCCACGGTACAGCGCGAGCGTCTCGCCGGCCACGCGGCCCACGTCCACCGCCTCCACCCCCGCGGCCGTCTCGGCGGGGGTGCCGAAGCGCGCGAACGCACGCGCGATCTCGCCGAGCCGGTCGATCTCGCCGAGCACGGCGTCGGCGTTGCGCTCCAGGATCGCGCCGAAGTCGCCGCGCCCGTCGGCGTAGGCGCGGCGGAGGTGCTGCACGGCGAGCTTCATGGGGGTGAGCGGGTTCTTGATCTCGTGCGCCACCTGCCGCGCCATCTCGCCCCACGCCAGCACGCGCGCCGTGCGGATCTCGGCCGTCACGTCCTCCAGTACCACCACCGCGCCCGGCCGCCCGCTGCGCACCGGGAGCGGACGCAGCCGCAGCCGGATCACGCGCCCCTCCACCTCGCGCTCCTCGCTCCACTCGCCCGTCGTCGCGGCAAGGTCGGAGCCCAGGAAGTTGCGCACCGCCTGCGCGACCGCGGCCGGGAGCGGACGGTCGTCAGGGATGGGCTCGCCGGGCTGCGGCATGGCGCCCAGGATCTGCCCGGCGCGCGGGTTGATCAGCGCCACGCGTCCGTCCGAGTCCAGCGCGATCACCCCCGTGGCAGCCTCGGCGACGATGGCCTCCGTGCGCCGCTTCTCCCCCACCAGCTCCGCCTGCGTCTCGCGGAGGCCGTGCACCATCTCGTTGAATGCGTGGAAGAGGCGCCCGAACTCGTCGCTGCGCTCTTCCGGAAGGCGCACGGAAAGGTCGCCCTCGCCCACGCGCGCGGCGGCCAGGCTCATCCCCTCGATCGGCCGCGAAAGGGCGCGCCCCACGCCCAGCGCCAGGATCACGGAGAGCGCGGCGCCCAGGAGGCCGGCCAGCAGCACCACGTCGGTCAGCTCCCGCTGGCGCCGCGCGATCTCCCCCGCGGACAGCGGCGTGGGCGACGCCAGCACGTCCGCCGCGGCCAGCCGGCGGTACGCGACCAGGTACGGCTGCCCGGCCAGTCGCCGCTCCTCGCGCTCCTCCACCGACTCGCCCACGGCGAAGGCGAGGTAGGTGGGCGGCGCTAGCCAGGTGTGGTACAGCCCCAGGTCGATCACCTCGGGCGATGCGGCCTCGGCCAGCACGCCGTGGTGGTAGAGGAGAAGGTCGATCCCGATGTGCTGCGACACCTCCGCGAGCGTGGAGCCCTGCACCTCGGCCACCGCCTGCGCCAGCCCGCGCTCCGCCACCGCCTCCGCCGTCCTCACCACCTCGCGCGAGAGGGCGCGGTACGCCGTGCCGCCGAACGCGGCCATGGGAAGGAGGAAGAAGGCAAAGAGCGCGATCGTGAGCTGCCCGCGGAAGCTCCACATGCGCCGCCACTGGCCCGATGCGAGCCCCAGCGGCTCGCCGCAGAGCGTACGCGCGGCGGCCCAGAGCGCCACCAGAACGCCCAGGATCAGCACCTGCGCCAGCAGCGCCCTCGCGGCCAGGATCTCCGTCGATGGCGTGGGCACCAGCAGGTGCGCGTGCTGCGGCCCGCTCGGGAAGCGCACCGCGGCCTCGCTTCGCCAACCGTGCTCCGCGCGCACCCAGCGCATTCCGCCGGGCGGAATCGCGGGGCGGCCCGCCGCGGGAGCCAGTGAGAGCGCCACCGCGTCGCCGGCGCCCGCGTCCTCCTCCGGGTCCAGGAAGCGGGCCAGCGCGGTGGAGCGCCCCAGGTGCCGTCGCGGCGGCACCGCCACCGACACCGTCTGGCCTCCAGGCAGCGTCACCGCCAGCAGGTACTGGAGCTGGTCCGAATCGGTGAAGCGCTGCACCATCGGCTCCTCCGCCTCGCGCGCGGCGCGGAGCACCTCGGCCACGCGGTCGGCGGGGATCTGCGCGTCGCTCAGCCGCAGCTCGGCCGCGGGGCTCTCCCCCGTCCACAGCGTGACGCGCGCCTCGTAGCCCTCCTTCGCCAACCCGCTCTCCACCCACGACTGGTACAGGAGGCTCACCCCCTGGCGCCCTTCGGCCGCGAAGAAGAGGACACGCTCCGCGAACTGGCGCAGGAGGAAGTCGAGGAAAGGATCGGCCTGCGTACCCAGGCGCCCCAGGTCGCTCTCGGCCTCGGCGAGGCGGGCGTTCTGGTGCATCAGCCAGAGGTGCGGAAGCGCCACCGACCCCGCGATCCACCCCGCCAGCGCCCAGGGGAGGAGCGCGCCCCGGCCCGCCCCGCGCCGTCCCACGCCGGCCGCGGCCAGGGCAAAGGGGACGGCCCACAGCGCAGCCGTCCACAGCGGGAGCTCGCGCCCGGGGCGCCACCAGAGCACCACCGCCGCTCCCAGCGCCACCGACAGCACCGCCGCCGCCACCACCAGCCCGCCGCGCCACCGGGGCGACTCGCGCCCCTCGCCCTCGCCGAGCAGCGCGCGCAGCGGGAGGGCGGCCAGGAGCGCGGTGGCGGCAACCAGCGCCAGCCCGCCCGCGGGGTGCGCCGCCAGCGCCCCCGCCGCCGCCGATGCGCGCACCAGCGCGATCGCCCCCACCAGCGCACCCGCGGCGAGCAGCGCCCGCGCGGCCAGCGGCACCCGGTCCGCCAGCGGCAGCGACCGCGAGCGGGAGAGGAGCCACACCGCCAGCGCCGCCAGTACCACCAGCAGCTGCCCCAGCGTGGCATCGCCGGGGAGTGGGATGACGAAACCGAGCGGGGAGAAGAGGTCGCCCGCCGCACCCATCGCCCCCCACGGAAGCACGAAGAGCGCGGCGGCCACGGCGGCCAGCGGCACGCCCCAGCCGCGGTCCCCCCGCGCCCAGGCGATCCCCAGCAGGACGACGGCCGCCAGCCACGCCAGCGCCACCGCCCAGCGCCCGCGGAGGACGATGCGCTCCCGCCACGTCTCCTGCGTCAGCGTGGCGAAGACGACGCTCAGGATGGGCCCCTGGTACCCCGTCCAGTCCCACGCCGAGTCCTGCGGCGCGAACTCGGGCGTGGTGAAGCGCGGCGCCACGCCGTACCTGCGCCCAAAGGTCTCCGCGTACGGCGGCGTCCCCTCGCCCACCTCCACGTGCGCCTCCAGCAGCTCCGCCGCCACCGCGACGCGCCCGTTGGGAAGGCGGTTGGTGAAGTACAGGTAGCCGAAGAGAGGCCCCGCGGAGTACGAGTAGAAGTGGTGCCCCGCGCGCACCGAATCCGGTACGGTGCCGCGATGCTCCCCCGCCCACACCAGCGGCGAACCGTCTGGCTCGTACACGGCCAGCGCGGTGACGTTGCGCTCGCGCCGGATCCGCTCCATGCGCGCGAAAAGGGCCGCGTTCGCCGCCCGCGCGCTACCGGCCGCACGCGCCGCCTCCGCCACGGCCAGGGTGTCGCGGTCGAACATGTCGTCGAGGCCCTGCTTGACCTCGGCGCCGACGCGGTTTTCGGCGGCGAAGCGCACGCGCTCCCAGCTGCGCGCCCCTTCCCCCAGGCGCAACTGGAACGATGCCCCTATACTGACGCCCAGCGCGAGCGCCATCGCCACGCTCCAGCGCCACCGGGGAGCCACCTCGCGCGCCAGCGCGGCCCAGAGAATGCCCCCAGCCGTGGCGACGGCGAGCCACACCGGCGACAGCAGGAGGATCCACGCGGCCAGCGACAGCGTGGCGCCCCACGCCGCGGCCCAGGCGAGCGCCTGCGGGCGCCGCACCCTCTCAGCCCAGCGCAGCATGACCCCCGAACCCCGTCCCGCACACCCGGCCTATGCCCTCAACGACCTTCCCTGGAGCGAGGTGGCCGCGCGCGTGGCCACGGAGCGGCGGCTGATCCTCCCCATCGGCGTGTGCGACCAGTACGGGCCGCACCTGCCGCTGGGCGCCGGCACCCGCGTGGTGGAGGCGCTGGCGGACGACCTGGCGCGGGAGTTCGGCGTCCTGCGCGCGCCGGTCTTCCCGTTCGGCGTCAACGTCCCCGCCGAAGCGGACTACGCGGGCACGGCGGCGCTGCGCGCAAAGACGCTGCACCGCGCGCTCAACGAGGTGGCGGCGGCGTGGGCGGCGCACGGCTTCAACGAGTTCATCGCCATCACCGCCTCGCCGCACGACCCGCACGTGGAGGCCATCGCCACCATCCGGGCGCCTCACGCACGGGTCCGAGTGGTGGACGCGCTCTCTGTGGACCTGTCTCAATTCGTGGAGGGGTCGGGGGGGCCCGAGCACGGGGGCGAGGCGCTGACCTCGATCCTCCTCCACCTGCACCCCGAGCGGGTGAGGATGGAGGACGCCAGGGACTTCCGCATGGACGCGGACGAGTTCCGCCGCTTCACCCGCGGCCAGCTGAAGCGCCTTCCCGCCGGCTGCCCCGGCTCCGTGGGCGAGCCTACCCGTGCCACGGCGGAGAAAGGGCGGCGCATGTACGAACATATCCTCCAGAAGATACGTCACAAGGTCTTCATCGCTCCGCCGCGCGATGAGGAGGAGTGAGACGAGGAACGGCGGTTTCAGACGGAGACACAGAGGGAAACGAAAGAACAGCGGGAAGGGTTCTCTGCGTCTTGCGGTTTTCTCCGTGGCCTCTGTGTGAGGCGCCGTTCCTCTGCTCTCGCGGGGGAGCCCGCGCCTTGCATGGGAAACACCATGCTCCCCCGCGGGGTACGACCTTATGGAACCCGCACGGGCGGGACTTCACATGACGGGGCGCCGCGGCGTCCCCGGGAGATGATGATGACCAAGCAAAGTACGAAGCTCGTCCGGATCGCGCTCGCGGCACTCGCGGCGCTGGCGCCGGTTTCGGCCGGGGCCCAGTCCGGCGGATCGGACCAGGGGACCTTTCGCGTCTACGTGGGCGACCGCGAAGTGGGGACGGAGGAGTTCACCATCCGCCAGATCGGCAGCGGCGAGACCTCCGAGTTCACCGCCAACGGCCGCGTCGCGCTGCGCCTGGAGAGCGGGACGCTGGAGCTGACCCCACGCCTCCGCGCACGCGGGCTCTCCGCCGACCCCGCATCCTACCAGGTGGACGTCGGCGGCGACTCGCCCCGCAAGATCGTGGGCAACGTGGGCGGTGGCCGCTTCAGCGCCCGCATCGTGACCGCTGCCGGCGAGCAGCTCCGCGAGTACGCCGCCAGCACCGGCGCGCTGGTGCTCGATGAGGGAGTGGCGCACCACTACTTCTTCCTGGCCCAGCGGCTCCGCTCCGGGCGCGTGCCCATCATCGTCCCCCGCGAGAACCGCCAGGTGATGGCCACCGTCACCTCGCGCGGCGAGGAGCGCGTGGACATCAACGGTACGCAGGTGAGCCTCTACCACCTCGTGGTGCAGCCCGCCGGTGCCGGCGTCCAGCACGTCTGGGTGGATGCCCTCAACCGCGTCATCCGCGTCGAGATCCCCGACCGCGGCTACCGCGCCGTCCGCACCGAGATCCCGCGGTAGCGAACTCGGCCAGCATCCCGAGTCGATCGAACAGCGCCCGTGCAAACTCCTGCACGGGCGCTGTTTCTTTAGGGTTGCTCGATGGAAGGCCAACGCGTAACTTGTAGATGTGCATTACTAGTGGATATACAACAGATACAAGGCGGGACAGGATGGCGCGGAAGGCATACGGCGAAAAGGCACTCGATCCAGGCGAGGGCAAGGGCGCTGCCGCAGAGCCGGTGACGGGGCCGCGTGGCAAGGCTGCGTACACTTATGGCATCCCGCGTGGAACGAAGCGCGTTGCCGTACGCGAGAAGCAGACGGATGCGTTCAAGATGTTCCAGGGGCAGCAGGGTACACAGGTTTTCTACCAGGATGCCGGAGTGGGCTCGGCGCGCGCAAAGAAGAAGCGCGTTTCTGCGAAGTCGTTTCGTGAAGGGATCGAGCAGTCGCTGCAAAGCCGGGCGCTGGAGGTCTTCCGCGCCGCGCTCAAGCGCATGACGCCGGAGCAGCTTCAGCATGCGGTGGGGGCTTCGACGGCCGCGGGGACGATCGTCGAGGTCCTGAACGCGTCTCCGGACGTCGGGCTGCGCAAGGAGACGGCGATGACGCGGGCGCTGGCTCGAGGGGCAGTCGCGAAGCAGGAGATGATCCAGGAGTCGGGTGGCTGCTTCTCGTCCGGCCAGGTCGCGAAGCTGCTCGGGATAACGCAGTCCGGCGTGAACCTCCGCCGCAGCCGGAGCGGGATACTCGCCGTTCCGCTCTCAGGCGGTGAGTGGGGCTTTCCCGCACGACAGTTCCAGGATGGAGAGCTGCGCCCCGGCCTTGCCGAAGTGCTGCGCGCGGGCAGCGCGATGAGCCCGTGGGTTCTTCTTTCGATCCTGCTCGATCCCGTTCCCGGTTCCAAGGATACGGTCATCCTCGACGCGCTGGACCGGCCCGAGGTACGCGAGGACATGCTCAACAGGATCGCTACGTACGGACACCACGTCGCGTCCTGATGGCGATCGCATTATCTGCAAAGCCTCCGGTCGTGGGAGTTCCGGTGTCGCGTGCCCTCTGGAGGCTGCACCGGAGAGACCTGGGCGCGATCTGGTTTGGACCGAGAGCTACGGCTATGGGCCGCTTCGACGATCCGGCGCTCGGCTTCGGCGTGCTCTATTTAGGTGAGACTCCAGGAGTGACCGTGCTGGAGACCCTCATACGAGGCACCTCACGCTGCACGGTACGGCGGGCAGATTGGAAGAGTTGCGTGGTCTCACGCGTGCGGCTCTCGGAGAAGCTCCAGGTGCTCCAGTTCGAGGGGAGGCGCCTCCCCGAGTTCGGTATCGGGGCGGAGCGGGCACACGCGGGCGCGTACGATGAGTGCCAGGCGCTCTCCGCGGAAGTGCATGCGACGTTGCCGTACGTCGACGGCATCCAGTACCGTTCACGATGGGACCCGAGTCGCCTCTGCTGGGCGGTGTTCGACCGCGCGGCGCACAAGATCGCCGGAGCGGAACCCCCGGAGCCGCTGCACGGAAGCGCGATCGGCGAAGAGGTGCTTGACACATATCCGATCCTCGTACTCTGAGCACCGTGTATCCGCAGCGAACTCTCCCTCCACGGCTCCGCGTGAAACAATCGGGATGCCCGGCCACGTACCGGACGCCGAGGGAATTACCTCCGGCGCGCATCGGCGTTAGATTGTGGCTTCCCTCCGCACCGCCCCAAAAACCTCCTCATACGGTCATGTCCTCCATCGAAGCGCACACATCCGTCCATTCCGAAGCGGAGGCCACGGGCCCCGGCTCGCTCGGGCGCCGCATCCTGGACACCTTTGTATCCCCCGGCGAGCTGTTCTCGCGCCTCGGGACCGCGCCGCCCTGGGTGGACGTGCTCATGGTGGCGGCGCTGGTCACCACCGCCGCCATGGTCCTGATCCCGAGCGAGGTGTGGCTGGAATCCTCGCGCGAGGCGCTGAACAACATGACGGACCCCAGGGCCCGTGAAGCCATGAGCGCCGAGACGATGGCGCGCTACAGCCGCATATCGGCGCCGATCGGCGCGTTCATCGGCACTTTCTTGACCGCCTTCATCGTGGCCGGACTGCTGAAACTGGTGTTCGGGGTGATGATGGGCGGCGAGGCGACCTTTGCGCAGTACCGCGGCGTGGTCTCGCACGCGGCGCTGATCAGCGCACTCGGGCTGGTCGTGACGCTTCCGATCTGGATCGTGACCGGCGACATGACGACGCAGCTCTCCGCGGCGCTGCTGGCGCCGGACCTTCCCAAGGGGGTGGTGCGCTCGCTGCTGCAGGCGCTGGCCGTATTCAACATCTGGTGGCTCGCGGTGGTGGCGCTGGGCGTGGCCGCAGTCAACCGCGGCAAGGTGTCGATGGCCGCCGCGGCGGGCGTGATCTTTGGCGTCTTCTTCGCCATCTCCGCGGTGGCGGGGCTGATCGCGGGGCGCTGAAATGTTGGAAAAAGGGCCGTAAACCGCTATACTTCATGCAGTAACGCCCAGCGTCCACGGGGATCTCTCCCCGGGCGCCGGGGCGCGCGAACCCGCTGAAACTTCTCTCTCCGGCACCCCGTAGGGGGCGCCATCCGCGGTGCACTCGCACGCGCAGTATCCGCACTTCACCGGCAACTTCCTATGCACAGCCACCGCCGCCACACGGGCGCCCTGGTCTTCGCGGCCCTGGCCGTCCTCGCCTCGCCGCTCGCCGCGCAGCAGCCCACCGGCCAGCAGCCCGCTCCGCACCAGGGCGGGCTCACCCTCGAAGAGGCCATCACCACGGCCCGCACCGGTAACCCGGACCTGCTGGCCCAGCGCAACGACCAGCGCGGCACCCGCGCCGCCGTCCGCTCCGCCCGCGCCGACCTCTACCTTCCCTCCGCCAACGCCCAGGCCGACTTCGGCTACACGGGGCCCGGCGTGCAGCGCTTCGGGAGCGAGGTGTTCGGCGTGCGGCCGCAGTACTACTCCAGCGGCTACTACGTGGGGATCGGGTACGAGCTGAGCGGCGCCAAGCTGATGCAGCCCCGCATCGCTCGGGCGCAGGAGAACGCGACGGCGCGGCGGGTGGAAGGGTTCGAGGCCAACATGGTGAGCCAGGTGGCGCAGCAGTACCTCACCGCCCTGCAGGCCGGCGAGCTGGCCGCGCAGGCGGAGCGCGAGGTGGCCCGCACCATCGAGCACGAGCGCCTTGCCAAGGCCCGCCTGGAGGTGGGCGCGGGGACGCCGCTGGACGTGCGCCGCGCCGAGGTGCAGCGCGGCCAGGCCGAGGTGGCGCTCCTGCAGCAGCGGAACGCGCACGCCACCGAGGTGCTGCGGCTGGGGCTGGCGATGGGCCGCTCCATCCCGGCGGACACGCGACTCACCTCCAACTTCACCCTGTTCGAGCCGCGCTGGACGGCGGAGGAGCTGGTGGCGATGGCGCAGGCGAACAACCCCAACCTGGCTTCGGCGCGCGCCAACGTCTCGGCGGCGCGTACGGGGATCCGGGCGGCGCGCTCGCAGTACCTTCCCACGCTCGGCTTCAGCGCGGGCTTCCGGGGGTCGGTGTACAGCGCCGGCAACCTGAACCCGCTCTACCAATCGGCGCTGGACAACACCGGCGCCCGCTACGAGGGGTGCCTGCAGTCGAACCAGCTCGCCCCGCTGCTGGGGCAGCCGCAGCGGCCTTGCGGCCAGTTCGACGTGAACAACCCGGCCGTGGCGGACAGCGTGCGCGGCTCCGTCAGAGACGCCAACCCGCGCTTCCCCTTTGGCTACGAGCGGCAGCCGCTCTCGGCCGGCCTCAGCTTCTCGCTCCCCATCTTCAACGGCCTGCAGCGCGAGCGGCGGATCGAGGAGGCGCGGGTGAGCGCGCAGGACGCCGAGCTCCAGGTGCGCATGCAGGAGCTGCAGCTTCGCACCAACGTGGAAACCGCGCTGCTCTCGCTGCGCACCGCGTACGGCGCCGCCCAGCTGCAGGAGCAGGTGGTGCAGCGCGCCGGCGAGGAGCTGCGGCTGGCGCAGGAGCGCTTCCGCTTCGGCGCGACCAGCTCCGTGGAGGTCACCGACGCGCTGACCTCGCTTCGTGAGGCCGAGCGCGCCCGCATCGACGCCGTGTACAACTTCCACAAGTCGCTGGCCGCGCTCGAAGCGCTGGTCGGACGCTCCCTTCGCTGACGCACCGGCCCCTGCCGGTAGAGGAAATTAGTGACGATGTCGAGCAAGAAGATCATCATCGGGGTGGCGATCCTGGCGTCCGTGGGCGGGCTGGCCGGGGTGGCGGTGGCCAAGCGCGGCCCCAGCGGCGCGCTGGTGCGCACCGAGGTGGTGGCGCGGCGCGACCTGGTGTCGGTGGTGACGGCCAGCGGCAAGATCGAGCCGAAGCGCAAGGTGGACATCTCGGCCGACATCCCGGGCCGGGTGATCCGGGTGGCGGTGGAGGAGGGGCAGTGGGTGGACCGGGGCGCGCTCCTCATCAGCATCGACCCCAGCCAGTACCAGAGCGCGGTGCGCCGCGCCGAGGCGGCGGTGGCGCAGTCCCGCGCACGCGAGGCGCAGGCCCGCGCGCAACTCCTGAAAGCGCAGAACGACGCGCGCCGCGCGGAGATGCTGTCGCAGGGCAAGGACCAGCTGATCTCCGCACAGGACCTGGACCAGGCGCGCACGCAGGGGAACGTGGCCGGCGCCGAGCTGCAGGCCGCCCGCTACGCCGTGGCGCAGGCGCAGGCCGCCCTCAGCGAGGCGCGCGACAACCTTTCCAAGACCACCATCGTGGCGCCGATGAGCGGCCGCGTCACCCGCCTCAACATCGAGGAAGGGGAGACGGCGGTGGTGGGGACGATGAACAACCCCGGCTCGCTGCTGCTGACGGTGGCGGACCTGAGCGTCATGGAGGCCAAGATCAAGGTCGACGAGACCGAGGTCCCCAACGTGAGCATCGGCGACAGCGCGGCGGTGCGCATCGACGCCTTCCCTGACCAGAGCTTCAGCGGCCGCGTGACCCGCATCGGCAACAGCGCGGTGCAGACCGCCGCCGGGCAGGCCGGCGCCAGCGACCAGCAGTCGGTGGACTTCGAGGTGGTCATCACCCTGGACAACCCACCCGCCTCGCTGCGCCCCGACCTCTCCGCCACGGCCGACGTGGTTACGGAGTCGCGCCGCAACGTGCTCTCGGTGCCCATCATCGCGCTGACGGTGCGCGACCGCGAGGGGAAGAAGTTCTCGCAGGACGCGGACGACGACGGCGACGCGGAGCAGCCCGCCGCGCAGGTGGAGGCCGACAAGCGCTCGCGCCGCGCCAACGAGGTGATGGGCGTGTTCGTGATGCGCGACGGGAAGGCGGACTGGGTGCCGGTGGAGATCGGCATCGCCGGCGACCGCTACTTCGAGATCCGCAAGGGGCTCCGCGGCGGCGAGACGGTCGTCTCCGGCAGCTACCAGGCCGTGCGCGACCTGCAGGACGACGACGCGGTGCGGGTGGAGACGCCCAAGGAAGGGGAGCAGGCGAAGGCGAAGGGGGCGAAGTGACCACCGCGCTGATCGAGGTCCGCGGGCTCCAGAAGCAGTACGTGATGGGCGCGGAGACCGTGCGCGCCCTCCGCGGAGTGGACCTGGTGATCGAGCGCAACGAGTACGTGGCCATCATGGGCCCGTCCGGCTCGGGCAAGTCCACGTTCATGAACCTGATCGGCTGCCTGGACACGCCGAGCGCCGGCGACTACGTGCTCAACGGCCAGCCCGTGGCGGGGATGAAGGACGACGACCTGGCTCGCATCCGCAACCGCGAGATCGGCTTCGTCTTCCAGACCTTCAAC